>NZ_JAALDX010000275.1 GCF_014145095.1 Dietzia sp. SLG310A2-38A2
TCCGAGCGGGTGCTGGGTCTACCTCCGGAACCACGGCCCGGCAAAGACACACCGTTCTCCGAGCGCGACCGGCGCTGAGGGGTCACCGGCGGACGGTGCGTCGGCCCCGCCGGCGGAGGTGTCGCCGCCGTTCGGGGGGCGCTACCACTGCAGAGCGGTGGCCAGGCGCTCGCGGTGGAAGTCGCTGCCGCCGAACAGCTGCGCGTCCGCCCGTGCGCGCCGGTAATACAGGTGGCAGTCGTGCTCCCACGTGAACCCTATGCCGCCGTGCAGCTGCAGCGCCTCGGCACTGACCGTGCGGTAGGCGTCGCTGCACCAGGCGCGCGCCAGGGCCGCGGCCTCGTCGAGATGGCCCGACTCGACGGCCCTGGAGACTGCTGACCTGGAGGACTCGACCAGGACGAGCTGGTCGGCCAGGGAGTGCTTGACCGCCTGGAACCCACCGACCGCCCGTCCGAACTGGCGTCGTTCCTTGACGTAGGCAACGGTGTTGTCCAGACTCGCCTGCGCCCCGCCCAGCTGTTCGGCCGCGAGGACCACGATGGCGACGTCGAGAGCGTGACAGACGGCCGCGTCCACGGAGTCGGGTGATCCGAGTCTTCTGGCGGGTACCTCGGAAAGTGTCACCGAGGCGTGCGCCCGGGACAGGTCGAGGGTCCGCAACGGCGTGGTGGAGACACCGGGATGCCGGGCGTCGCACGCGACGAGCTCGACACCGTCCGGGGTCCGGGCTGCGACCACGAACCAGTGCGCGCCCGCCGCACCGAGCACGGGGGTGGCCTCACCCCACAGTGCACCGTCCGCGCCACCGGGTCCGAGCGTGACCGTCGGACCGCTCGGCGACCACCACCCCCGAGGATCGAGCCCGAGGAACGCTGCAGGTGCCCCCTCGACGATCTCGCCGAGTACGTCGTCCGCCCCTTGGGTGCGACTGAGGATCTGCGCGGCCAACACGGTGGACAGATAGGGCACGGGCAACACGGCCGCACCCACTTCCTCGGCCACCACCGTCATCTCGGCCAGACCACCGAGTCCACCGTGGTCGGCGGAGACGCCGAGGGCGCCGATCCCGATCTGCTCGGCCAGCACCGACCAGGCACGCTGATCCCAGCCCGGGCCGTCGGGTTCCAGCCCACGACACACCGCTGTACCGCCGAGCGAGTCGACGGCGTCACGCACCGCTCGACGGAGATCGTCGAGTTCGGTCGTCACGCGGCCCCCTCTGCGTCCCCGGTCAGCACGGCGCGTGCGGCCGCGAGTCGAGCGACCGGCATGCGGCGCGGGGAGCACGACACGTAGTGCAGTCCCGCGGAGTTCAGGAAGTCGATGGAATCGGGGTCTCCCCCGTGCTCGCCACACAGCCCGAGCTTGATGTCCGGTCGAGCGCTGCGGGCGTGCAGGACCGCGCGCGACACGAGGGCGCCGACCCCGTCACGGTCGAGCACCGCGAACGGGCTGTCCGACAACAGTCCATGCGCGAGATAGTGGGTCAGCATGCTCTTCTCGACGTCGTCGCGCGAGAACCCGTAGGTCAGCTGCGTGAGGTCGTTGGTCCCGAACGAGAGGAAGTCCGCGTGCTCGGCGAGCCGGCCCGCCATCAGCGCGGCCCGGGGGGTCTCCACCATGCTGCCCACCGTGTACGGCACCGAGACCCCGGTCGACTCGGCCACCACCGCAGCTGCGCCGTGAACCTGTGCGATCGCCTCGGCCAGCTCCTCCGGGAGGGACACGAGCGGGACCATCACCTCCAGGCGGGGCCGCACCCCCTCCGCGCTGACCGCGACCCACGCGCGGAAGAGCGCCTCGGCCTGGGCCGGGTACAGGCGCTTCTGCACCATCGCGTAGCGCACGCCACGCAGTCCGAGCATGGGGTTGGACTCGTGGGTGTCGGCCGCACGTCGTGCCTGCGCCTCGTCGCGGTAGTGCCCGTCGGCGGGGAGGAACTCGTGGAGGGGAGCGTCCAACAGGCGCACCGTGATGGGTCGATCCGCGACCTCCCGGAGCAGTTCGGTGAAGTCGGCCTCCTGCGCTGCGGTGAGCGCCGCTATGGCCCCGATCTCCTCCTGCTCGGTCTCGGCCAGCACCAACCGCTGGACCAGCGGGAGCTGCTCGCCCAGGAACTGGTGCTCCGTGCGGCACAGCCCGATCCCCTCCGCGCCCAGACGGAACGCCGTGGCCGCGTCCGCGGCGTTGTCGGCGTTGGCGCGCACACCGAGGCGCCGGATGTCGTCCGCCCACCCGAGGAGGGTGTCCAGCTCGGCCGAGGGTTCAGGTGGCCGGATGGCGACCTCGCCCAGATAGACGTGACCGGTCCGCCCGTTCACGGACACCACATCGCCTTCGGATATGACGATGTCACCATTGGTGACGGTCCGAGCTTCCCGGTCGATCCGGAGTTCGGTGGCCCCACACACGGCGGGGCGTCCCGCCCCACGCGCCACCACCGCGGCGTGGGAGGCGAGGCCCCCCTTCGAGGTGATGACCGCGGTGGCGGCCATTAACGCCGGAACGTCGGCCGGGCTGGTCTCGGCGGCGACCAGGATCACCGGCGTCCCCTCGTCCGCCCAGCGCAGCGCCGTGTCCGCGGACAGGGCGATCCGTCCGGTGGCCGCTCCGGGTGACGCGGGGAGGCCGTGCGCGACGAGTTGTTCCCCCCCGTCGAGCTTGATCTGGGGGTGGAGCAGGTCCTGCATCAGGTTGGGGTCGAGCATCGCGACCGCGTCCCGCCGCCCGATCGCGTGGTCGGCGACTAGGTCCACCGCCAGTGTTGTGACCGCACGCGGGCCCGGATGCTCGACGGCGCCGGCGCTGAGCAGCGCGAGCTGACGGTCGCGAACCTCGAACTCCACCTCCGCGACGCCCCGCAGATGCGGTTCGAGGGTGGCGAAGATCTGGTCGAGGATCGCGGTTCCACCCGGCATCGCCTCAAGTGGCTCACCGGGGCCCGGATCAGGATCCGCGCGCCGCACCCCGAGGTGGAAGACACCGTGGGGGGCGTACCGCCCGGTCTCCAGGCTCCGGCTGACCGCGTGGCCATACCCCGACTCGTCCCAGGAACCGAGCCGCAATGCGCGCAGATGGAGCGCTATGCCCAGATCGTCGGGGAGAGACAACGACCTGCGGGCACGCTGTCCGCGTGGCGAGGCCCAGCGCGCGAGCATCGCCTGGGCAGCGAGTCCGAGCTGTTCGGCGGGGTCGCTCGGATACGGTGCGCCGGTCGATTCCTCGACGAGATCAAGCAGCGCCTGCACGCGAGACCGCACGTCGGGCGACTCGTCGATCGCGTCGTCGAGGTCGTCGGCGTCGATCCCGAGGGCGTTCTCCGCGGTGAACCTCAGTGTATGGGCCCACGAGTCGAAGACGTCCCGATCCCGGCCGATGACCTCGACGAGGGCGTCGACGTTGCGTGGTGACAACCCGATCACCGAGAGGGCCGGCGGGAGCGCGGACACCGGTACCGGTGCGCTGCAGCGCAGGTGCATGAGCATCGGACGTCGTTCGGTGCGGACGTCGGGCCAGATTCCGCGCACCGCGAGCTTCTCCAGCAGGTCGATGGCCACTCCGGCGGTCTCCCTGTGGGCGAGCTCCTCCCCGGCTCCGACCGGAATCGTCAGACCCGGCACCACGGGCAGCCCGAGTCCGACGAGGTTGTCCATCTCGACTCCGTGAACGCCGAGCTCCGCGGCCGTCAGGCCACGCGCGCGTCCCTGGCCGTGCGGAACGGCGATTCGTGTGAGCGTGTGGACCGCGCTGTCGGAGAGGGTCATCCCGCGGCGCCGGCGACGAGCTCCGCCTCGAGCGCCTCGTCCTCGGCTCGGGAGACTCCCAGCATCATCAGCACGTGCTGGTGCAGCCACATCCACACCGTGTGATAGCCGTCGGTGAGCGGGGAAGTCAGAGAGGCGGTGTCCCCGTCGTCGAAACGGTCGAGCGCGACCCGGAGGCGATCGCGGTGGTCCAGCATCTCCGGGGCCGTCTTTCCCGCACGTCGCAGCAGTTTGCTGACGTCGGTGTGGATGTCGTCGAGCTGATCCCGCAGCCGCGCATCGTACTGCGGGTCGGAGTGGTCGTTGACCGAGCCGTCGGGACGGCACTGCCATGCCGTGCAGAGTTCGCGGAGACGGCGGTTGACGGGAAGGAAGGCGTGGAGGAACTCGGTGACGACGGTCTCGGCCTCGCCCCCCTCCTCCAGTCGCACGAGCCGGCCGGCCTCGGCGATGCCGTTCGAGGTCGGCATCACCATCGGCCCCTTGGCCAGCGCGAGATCGGTGTCGATGACCTCCTGCAGGGCGGGACTGACCGGTCCACGGTGCATGCCCCTCATGACCAGGACGACCAGCTCGTCCGCTGCGGTCACTGGCTCGGAGATATTAGTCGCGAGGTCATTCATGATGCTCCTGGGTGCGGGATTCGGGTCCCTGTCGGGACGAGGGGCATGACGGCGGTTACGCAGGCGTCCCGAGATCGACACGTGACCATCCGCTCACCTTCATCGCTTTGTGACGATGGTCATAATTTACCCCAGCAGGAGTCGATGTCAAGAAACTTCGTCCAAATATGTACAGAGATGGGACAGGGCACTACATACTTGACTCTCAGTTCGGTATGGTTGCGTCCAGAATGTGACACGTAACACCACACGCTACGACGCCACCGGGCGGCGGGCCGCACGGACGGGAGGACTGGGCGTGGAAGAACGTACGAGGCTCTACATCGGGGGCAGGTGGGTCCCGCCGGCCGAGGAGGGCCACATCGAGGTGCTGGAGGCTGCGACGGGCGCGGTCATGGGGCGGGTCCCGGCCGGGACGACCGCGGACTGCGACGGCGCCGTCGAAGCCGCCGCCCGGGCCTTCCCCGAGTGGTCTCAGGTCCCCGTGGCCGAGCGCGTCGCGACGCTGCGCCGCTTCGCCGACCAGCTCGACGCCCGATCGACAGAGCTGGCGACACTCATGGCGCGCGAAGTGGGGACTCCGATCGAACGATCGAGATCCGTGCAGGTCGGGCTCGGCGTCGCGGTGTTCCGGACAATGGCCGACTCCCTCGAGGCGCTCCCGGTGGAGGAGCGCCGGGGGAACTCGCGCATTCTCCGGGTCCCGGTGGGAGTGGTGGGCGCCATCACTCCGTGGAACTACCCGCTGTACCAGCTGGCCGCGAAGGTGGCCCCGGCCATCGCCGCCGGGTGCACGTCCGTCGTGAAGCCCAGCAGCGTGGCGCCCCTGGCCGCCTTCGTCGTCGCCGACATCGCGGAGCAGATCGGGCTGCCGGCCGGGGTCCTCAACATCGTCTCCGGGTCCGGACGCGTGGTCGGACAACGCCTGGCGGCCCATCCGGACGTGGACATGATCAGCCTGACCGGGTCGACGGGCGCGGGCGCGACGGTAGCGCAGACCGCTGCATCCAGCATCAAGAAAGTTGCTCTGGAGCTCGGTGGGAAGTCGGCGTTCATCGTGGCGCCCGGGGCGGATATGGAGGCCGCTCTCACGGCAGCGGTACGGGGGTGCTTCGTCAACAACGGACAGACGTGTGCTGCCACCACACGCCTTCTGGTTCCGCAGGAGACCCTCGGTGAGGTCGAGTCCTGGCTCGCGCGACGCGTCGGCGGGATGTCGATAGGCGACCCACTCGACCCGGCGATCGAGATCGGGCCGATGGCCTCGGCCGACCAACAGCGCACGGTCCACCGCTATCTCGACACGGTGCCCGCCTCCGCGCGGGTGGTGGCCGGTGGGTCCGGCGCGGTCGACGGCCTCGACGCCAGGCTGTCCGGTGGCTTCTTCGTGCGCCCGACGGTGATCAGCGGGGTGGACAACACCGCTGCCATCGCCCGGGAGGAGGTCTTCGGCCCGGTTCTCACCGTGCTGGGGTACTCGGGGATCGACGACGCGGTGAGCATCGCCAACGATTCCGATTTCGGTCTCTCCGGCGCGGTCTTCGCGTCCGACGACGACGCCGCGGTCGCAATCGCCCGTCGGCTCCGAACCGGACAGGTCGCGATCAACGGGGGACGGTTCAATCCGTTCGCCCCGTTCGGCGGCATGAAGAAGTCCGGGATCGGCCGCGAGCTCGGACCCGACGGCCTGGAGGAGTACTTCGAGAAGATCTCGTTGCAGATGCCCGCCTGACTCGCCCCGCCCCGGCACACCCCGGCACCTCCCACCGAAAGAGACCGACCGATGACCTCCGACGTCGACTCGATAGTCCGCCTCATGGCGCGCTTCGCACAGGGCATCGATCTGCGCGACTGGTCCCTGTACCGATCGGTGTTCACCGAGCAGATCGACATCGACTACACCAGCTATCGGCCGGGCAGCGAGGGTAGGTTTCGCGCCGACGACTGGGTGGATCGCGGGCGCATGCTCTTCCCCGGGCTGAGCGCCTCCCAGCACTTCCTGTCGAACTTCGACATCGCGGTCGACTCCGCGGAGGGCACCGGCCGGGTGGTCGCGTACGTGCGCGCCGAGCACGTCCTGCCCAACCCGGCGGGTGACGCGGTGTTCACCATCGGGGGCTTCTACTCCGACGACGTGGTGCGGGTCGACGACGGCTGGCGCATCTGCGCGAAGCGCCTGACCGTGCTGTGGAACACCGGCAATCCCCAGGTGCTCACCCTGGCGCGGGAGAGGGCCGCGGAACTCGCACGGCGCCCGGGGGACGACGGATGACCGGGAGGATCGTCTCGCTCGCGTCACTGTCCGCCATCGAGGTGCCACCACCCCGACTGGTCGAGTACGCAGCCGCGGGGGGGTTCGATGCCGTCGGCGTCCGCGTGGCCGCCGGGCACGGGGACCGGGGCCACGTGCTCACCGAGGGCTCACCGATGCTCGCCGACACCCTCAGGGCGCTCGACGACTACGGGCTGTCGGTGCTCGACGTCGAGGTGATCAAACTGCACCCCGGGTCATCTGCGGCGGACTGGGACCCGGTGTTGGCGGCCGGAGTAGCGCTCGGTGCTCGGTTCGTGCTCGCCACCGTCCTCGACCAAGACGACGGCCGGGCGGGGGACAATCTCGCCGCGCTGACGGCCGCGGCGGCGGCGAACGGCATGCGGTGTTGCCTCGAGCCCATGGTCTTCAGCGCCGTCCGCGACCTCGAGGCGGGACGCGCCCTGACCGCCCGCTCCGGTGCCCGCGGGTC
>NZ_JAALDX010000276.1 GCF_014145095.1 Dietzia sp. SLG310A2-38A2
ATCGCGTCGGAGAACTCCGGCCAACCGGTGGCGGCCGCCCAGTCCGGGTCGGCGTACCTCGACAGCGCGGACTGCGCCTGGGCGAGCACGCGCTGGACCACCCCGATGTGGGTCTCGCGCGGGGCCGCGCGGGTGACCACCTCGACGAACCGGCGAGCCGGGAGCCGGGCCTCCCGGGTCATCTCCCACAGCGCGGACCAGCACAGTGTCCGGGCGAGCGAGTCGGTCACGTCCTCGATGGAGCTCAGGACAGTGGCCAGCGAGCGCTCGCCCAGGCGCACCGAGCAGTACGTCAGATCGGCGTCGTTGGGCAGGACCAGGTCGGGAACGGGAAGGCCGGCCATGTCCGGTACGGTCGTGCGCTCGGCGTCCACGTCCAGCTCCGCGAACGCGGTGCGGACCAGCGCGCCTGAGTCGTCACGGCTGTAGAGGCCGACCCCCAGACGGTGGGTGCGCAGCTCCCCGGCACCCGGGGCGGCGGGTCCCTGCACGACGGTCATTTCGGAGATGGTCCCCGGGGAGTCGGCGGCGGTGCCCACCTCCACAGAGATCGGGTTGATGCCGGTCGTCCGCAGCCACTGGTCGGCCCAGTCGGACAGATCACGACCGGAGGACGCCTCGAGAGCGCGCAGGAGGTCGTCAAATTCGGCGTTGCCGAAGGCGTGCTCGGCGAAGTAGGCGCGCAGACCCTCCAGGAACGGCTCGCGTCCCACGTACGCCACCAGTTGCTTGAGCACGGACGCGCCCTTGGCGTAGGTGATCCCGTCGAAGTTGGCCTCGACCGTCTCCAGGTCCGCCATGTCGGCCGCGACCGGATGGGTGGAGGGCAACTGGTCCTGCCGGTACGCCCACGCCTTCTCCACGTTGGCGAACGTGGTCCACGCGTCGGTGTACTGCGTGGCGTCCACCTGAGCCAGGACGGAGGCGAAGGTCGCGAACGACTCGTTGAGCCATAGGTCATCCCACCAGCGCATGGTCACCAGGTCGCCGAACCACATGTGGGCCATCTCGTGCAGCACCGTCTCGTTGCGCCGCTCGTAGCGGTAGCCGGTGACACGGGACCGGAAGACGTAGTCCTCGAGGAACGTCACGGCACCCGCGTTCTCCATGGCACCCGCGTTGAACTCGGGTACGAAGATCTGGTCGTACTTGCCGAACGCGTAGGGCATCCCGAACTCGCGGTGGTAGAAGCCGAAGCCCTCCTTGGTCTCGGCGAACAGGCGATCGGCGTCGAGGTGCTCGGCGAGCGACCTGCGGCACAACAGCCGTAGTGGAATGGTCCCGTGCTCGTCGGTGTAGGTGTCCTCGGCCACGTGGTAGGGGCCGGCGATCAGGGCCACGAGGTACGTCGACAGGATCTCCGTCGGCTCGAACCGGTGTACAACCGAACCGTCGTCGCCCGGGGACTCGCTGGCCAGGGTGTTGGCCACCACGACCCAGGAGGTGGGGGCGGTGACGGTCAGCGTGTAGCGGGCTTTGAGGTCGGGCTGGTCGAAGCACGCGAAGACCCGCTTGGCATCGGCGGTCTGGAACTGCGAGTAGAGGTAGACTTCCCCGTCCACGGGGTCGACCATTCGGTGCAGGCCCTCGCCGGTGGAGGTGTACGCCAGATCGGCGTCCACGACGAGCTCGTTGGTCTCCTGCAGGTCGGGCAGCGTCAGCCCCACCTCGTCGTCATACTCCCCGGTCTCCAGATCCTGTCCGTTCAACGTCACCGACCGGATCCGCGCCGACCTCAGGTCGATGAACGTGTCCGCCCCGGGTCGGGAGCAGGCGAACCGGACGACCGTGCGGGACCGGAACGTCCCGGATCCCGGCCCGCCGGAGCCGTCAGTGAGGTCCAGGTCCACCTCGTAGGTGTCCACGTCGAGCAGCTCCGCCCTGGCGGCGGCGTCGGAACGGGTGAGATTGAGCGAGCGCATCGGGGAGGTCCTCGGTTCCTGGGCGGGGGTGGTGGCCCCAGTCCTACCACCCCGGACGGGGTGGCGGCGTGGGGTCCGGGCAGGGACGATGGGGTCATGACAACTTCTGGTTCCACCACCACCCGTTCCGTCGACTTCTGGTTTGACCCCCTGTGCCCCTTCGCGTGGGTCACCAGCCGCTGGATCCTCGAGGTGGAAAAGGTCCGCGACATCGAGCTGACCTGGAACGTCATGAGCCTGTCCGTCCTCAACGACGGCCGTGACCTGCCCGAGGACTACCTCGAGCTGATGACGCGCGGCTGGGGCCCGGTCCGAGTCGCGATCGCCGCCGCGCAGCGTCACGGCCAGGAGGTCCTGGGCCGGTTTTACACCGAGCTCGGCACCCGCATCCACGACCAGGGACGGGGGATCGAGGACCCCACCGTGATCACCGAGTCGCTCGAGGCCGCCGGACTGGACGCGGGTCTCGCCGCCGCGTCCGCCTCGGATGAGTACGACGACGAGCTGCGCGCCTCGCACCATCGCGGCATGGACCCGGTGGGAGACGAGGTCGGCACCCCGGTCGTGCACGTGGACGGCGTGGCCTTCTTCGGACCCGTCCTCACCCGCATCCCGCGCGGCGAGGACGCGGGCAAGGTCTTCGACGGCGCCGCCCTGCTCGCCGAGTATCCCTACTTCTTCGAGCTCAAGCGCAGCCGCACCGAGGCCCCGCAGTTCGACTGAGTCGATCGCGATGACCCGTGGAACGGCGCCCGGCGCCGGCGGCCCGGAAAGTGTGGCGGACCTCCGTCCACTGCGGGTCGACGACGCCGCGCTCGTCGCCGAGGCGACCCAGTTCAACGTCAACTGGACAGGGGAGGAGCGGGTGACGCCCGCCGACATCGCCTCCGATCCGGCGCTGGCGCACTACACCGCACTCCGACCCGACCGCGGGGACTTCGGCGTGGTAGCCGAACTCGGCGGATGCCCCGTCGGCGTGGTGTGGCTGCTTTTCCTCGACGCCGCGGATCCCGGCTACGGGTACGTGGCCGACGGAGTCCCCGAGCTCAGCGTGTGCGTGTGGCCCGGGTACCGCGGGAGAGGTCTCGGGACGCGGTTGGTCGAGGCGGCGCTCGCGGCCGCGCGGGACCGGGGTCTGGAACGGGTCAGTCTCAGCGTCGAGGCCGGTAATCCGGCCCGGAGGCTGTACGCCGACATGGGCTTCGTCGACGCGGAGGGCGCGACATCGGAGACGATGGTGATTCGGCTACTGAAGTGACTCCACCGCCTTCAGCGGCCCGGGTCCGACGTGGCAGAATCGCCGCCATGCGCATCTACCTGGGAGCGGACCACGCCGGCTTCGAGACCAAGAACGTCATCGCCGAGCACCTGAAGGCCTCAGGCCACGAGGTGGTCGACTGCGGCGCCCACACCTACGACGCGGAGGACGACTACCCGGCCTTCTGCATCGACGCGGCTCGCAAGGTCGTCGCGGACCCGGGCAGCCTCGGGATCGTGCTGGGCGGCTCGGGCAACGGCGAGCAGATCGCGGCCAACAAGGTCCCCGGCGCCCGCTGCGGCCTGGCGTGGAGCGTCGAGACCGCCCGCCTCGCCCGCGAGCACAACAACGCCCAGTTGATCGGTATCGGTGGGCGCATGCACTCGCAGGAGGAGGCGCTGGCGATCGTCGACGCGTTCCTCGACCAGAGCTGGTCGGAGGCCGAGCGCCACCAGCGACGCATCGACATCCTCGCGGAGTATGAGCGCACCCACGAGGCGCCGCCGGTCCCCGGGGCCTGATCAGACGAGTGCCCGAGCGACACCGTGCCTGAGCGACACCGTGCCTGAGGGGCACACCCTCCACCGACTGGCCCGCCTGCACACCGAGTACTTCGCAGGCGGGCCCGTCCGCGTCTCCAGCCCACAGGGGCGGTTCGTGGACCACGTCGTCGTCGACGGTAGGCACTTCGACCACGCCACGGCCGTCGGCAAGCACCTCTTCCACCACTACGAGGGCGGCCTCGCGGTCCACGTCCACCTGGGGCTGTACGGCTTCTTCGACACGTACCTCGTGCCGCAGGGGGAGGAGCCGCCCGCGCCGGTGGGGCAGGTGCGGATGCGAGTCGGGGCGATGCGTCTCGGTGGGGGGTCGGAGGACCGGCCCGCCCACTACGTCGACCTGCGCGGACCCACCAGGTGCGACGTCATCGACGAGGCGGGTGTTGCGGAGGTCCGTGGCCGTCTGGGGCCCGACCCGTTGGACCCCGACGCCGGCGCGGACCGGGCATGGGCACGAATCTCCCGCAGCTCGCGATCGATCGGCGCGCTGTTGATGGATCAGAAGGTGCTGGCAGGTGTGGGCAACGTCTACCGGGCCGAGGTGCTGTTCCGGGCCGGGCTCGACCCGTTCCGGCCGGGCTCCGGCCTCTCGGCCGAGCAGTTCCGCGACGTCTGGGACGACCTCGTCCAGCTCATGGCGGTCGGGGTGGAGACCGGGGGGATCGTGACGATCCGACCGGAGCACGACCACGGTGACGTGCCCAGGCGCGGCGCCGACCGGCCGCGAAACTACGTCTACCAACGCGACGGGTGGGCCTGCCGGGTGTGTGGGGACGGGATCCGCCACGCGGTGATGGAGGCCAGGACGTTGTTCTGGTGCCCGACCTGTCAGGTGGGATGACGACGACAACCTGTCCCGCGGCACCGGCCGACGAGTCCCGCGGCATCTGTGGAGCGGGCGACGGGAATCGAACCCGCGTAGCCTGCTTGGAAGGCAGGGGCTTTACCATTAAGCTACGCCCGCGTCGGCGGCTGACCTGGGGTTTCCCCGTCGTCTCGCTCGCGCTGTGATCACACTACCGGACCGGTGCGGCGCTCCCAACTCCCGGCCCGCCAACTCGGAATCTGTCGTGATGCGGCACTGTCGTACACTGGGCGAGTTGGTTTGGCGGCCCGGCAGGTTTCCCGCGTACGGCGCGGGGTGGTCGGTCGCGCGACTCACCGGGATGTGGCGCAGCTTGGTAGCGCATCCGCTTTGGGAGCGGAGGGTCGCAGGTTCGAATCCTGTCATCCCGACCAGCGGAGCCCGAAACACGAACCCCACACGACTTTCCTAGGAGATCATCACCGTGAAGAGCACTGTCGAGCAGCTGAACCCGACCCGGGTCAAGGTCACGGTGGAGGTGCCGTTCGCTGAGCTCGAGCCGGACTTCACCAAGGCGTACAAGTCGCTCGCCGGCCAGGTCAACATCGCCGGCTTCCGCCCGGGCAAGGCCCCGGCCAAGCTCCTCGAGGCGCGGATCGGTCGCCCGGCGGTCCTGGAGCAGGTCATCAACGACATGATCCCGACCCGCTACGGCCAGGCCGTCGAAGAGCACGACCTCAAGGTCCTCGCGCAGCCGGAGATCGAGGTCACCAAGCTCGAGGACGGCGACGTCGTGGAGTTCACCGCCGAGGTGGACGTGCGCCCGGAGATCACCCTCCCGACCTACTCGGACCTGTCGGTCACCGTCGAGGCTCCCGCCACCGACGACGCCGCGGTGGAGACCGAGCTCGACAACCTCCGCGCCCGCTTCGGCACCCTCAAGGGCGTCGAGCGCGGTGCCGAGAAGGGCGACTTCCTCTCGGTGGACCTGGCCGCCACCGTCGACGGCGAGCCCGTCGACGAGGCCTCGACCGAGGGGCTGTCCTACGAGCTCGGTTCCGGCACGCTCGTCGAGGGACTCGATGACGCCGCCGAGGGCCTCAAGGCCGGCGAGTCCAAGGAGTTCGCCTCCTCCCTCGTCGCGGGCGACCACGCGGGCAAGGAGGCGGTCATCACCGTGACCGTCCAGTCCGTCAAGGAGCGCGAGCTCCCCGACGCCGACGACGAGTTCGCGCAGATGGCCAGCGAGTTCGACACCCTCGACGAGCTCAAGGCCGACCTCACGGAGAAGGTGGCGCAGCAGGCCAAGGCCGGCCTCGCGGGCGAGATCCGCGACAAGGTCCTGGACGCGCTGATCGAGGCCACCGACATCCCGACCCCCGAGTCCCTCGTCGAGTCCGAGGCGCACGCGCAGATGCACCAGCTCATCGACCAGTTCGGTGGGGACCCGGCGATCCTCGACCAGGCGCTGGCCGCCGAGGGCACCGACCGCGAGACCTTCGAGGCCGAGACCCGCGAGGGCGCCGCGCGCGCCATCCGCAGCCAGCTCCTGCTGGACGCCGTGGCCGAGGACGCCTCGACCGAGGTCTCGCAGGAGGAGCTCACGCAGCACATCATGTTCCAGGCCCAGCGCTACGGCATGGACCCGAACCAGTTCGTGCAGCAGATCCAGCAGGCCGGCCAGCTCGGGTCGCTGTTCTCCGATGTGCGGCGCTCCAAGGCCCTGGCCGACGTCATCGTGCAGGCGAACGTCACGGACACCGAGGGCAACACGGTCGACACCACCGAGTTCTTCGGCTCGCGTGAGGAGGAGTCCACCGACTCCGCCGAGGGCGCCGACTCCGCCGACTCCGCCGAGTCCTCCGAGACCGAGACCGCCGACGGCAAGGGCGACGACGCCTGACCGTCACGGCCTGATCAACCCCCGGAGCCGGGGACCGCCCCACGGTGGTCCCCGGCTCCGTCGTTCGCGCCGACGGTGCCCGCGGCGGCGGCAGCGGACGGCGACGCTGAGAGCGAACACCCGCCCCGTCGGGACGGTTCCGTCGTGGGCGTTGGTTACTGTTTGACGTAACGGATACCCGGCCGCCGGACGGCCGGGCACCGCGGGAGCGGTGAGACGATCAGCGAAGGTAGGTACCCCGTGGCCCAGAACGGTTCAGCGGCACAGCCCGGTTCGACGCAGCCCGCCCTCAGCTCGCCCGGATCCCACGGGCTGACGCTCGGCGACTCGGTGTACGAGCGTCTCCTGCAGGAACGCATCATCTTCCTGGGCTCCCAGGTGGATGACGACATCTCCAACCGCCTCTGCGCGCAGATCCTGCTGCTCGCGGCGGAGGACCCCACCCGCGACATCGCCATGTACATCAATTCGCCCGGTGGCTCCGTGACGGCCGGGATGGCGATCTACGACACGATGCAGTTCGTCGAGTGCGACGTGGCGACGTACGGCATGGGCCTGGCGGCCTCGATGGGCCAGTTCCTGCTCACCGCCGGGACCAAGGGCAAGCGTTACGCGCTGCCGCACGCCAGGATCATGATGCACCAGCCCTCGGCCGGCGTCGGTGGCTCGGCCGCCGACATCGCGATCCAGGCCGAGCAGTACGCCGCCACCAAGCGCGAGATGGCCGAGCTCATCGCCCAGCACACGGGCCAGTCGTTCGAGCAGGTCACCGAGGACTCGGACCGTGACCGGTGGTTCACCGCCGAGGCGGCCAAGGAGTACGGCTTCGTCGACCACGTGATCGCGCGCGCCTCCCAGACCGGCGGAACCTCGCCGTCGTGACCATCGAGCCCGTCGCCCACGGGAGCGCTCCCGCAGCCCAGCCCGCCCCGCACACCACCACGGAGTCACCGATGACCTCACTGCCGACCTCGCGCTACATCCTGCCCTCCTTCGTCGAGCACTCGAGCTACGGCGTCAAGGAGTCCAACCCGTACAACAAGCTCTTCGAGGAGCGGATCATCTTCCTGGGCACCCAGGTCGACGACGCCTCGGCGAACGACATCATGGCCCAGCTCCTCGTGCTCGAGGGCCAGGATCCGGACCGCGACATCACCATGTACATCAACTCGCCCGGTGGGTCGTTCACCTCGCTCATGGCGATCTACGACACGATGCAGTACGTGCGTCCCGACATCGTCACGGTGTGCCTGGGGCAGGCGGCCTCGGCCGCCGCGGTCCTGCTCGCGGCGGGCACCAAGGGCAAGCGGGCCGCGTTGCCCAACGCCCGCATCCTCATCCACCAGCCCGCCACCGGCGGGATCCAGGGGCAGGTCTCGGATCTGGAGATCCAGGCCGCGGAGATCGAGCGCATGCGTCGCCTCATGGAGACGACCCTGGCGCTCCACACCGGCCACGAGGCGGACAAGATCCGCAAGGACACCGATCGCGACAAGATCCTGACGGCCGCGGAGGCCAAGGACTACGGGATCATCGACACCGTGTTCGACTACCGCAAGCTGTCGTCGACCAACTGACGTCCGGGCGGCGCGCCGTAGTAGGTAGCGGTGCGCCGTCAGGTCCAATGAACTGATCGCGCGGGGGTCGGATTTGCCGGCCCTCCCGCGTACCGTCGACTACGGGGTGTGAATCCGGGCCCCTGGAATGCGAGGACGTAGAACTCATGGCACGTGTGGGTGAGAGCGGCGACCTGTTGAAGTGTTCCTTCTGTGGGAAAAGCCAGAAGCAGGTCAAGAAGCTGATCGCCGGTCCCGGGGTCTACATCTGTGACGAGTGCATCGAGCTGTGCAACGAGATCATCGAGTCGGAGGTCGAGGACTCGCAGGACTCGGCTCTCGACGAGCTGCCCAAGCCGTCGGAGATCCACGCGTTCCTCGACGAGTACGTGGTGGGACAGGACGCCGCCAAGCGGAACCTCGCGGTGGCCGTCTACAACCACTACAAGCGCATCCGTGTGGGGGCCTCCCTCGGTCGCGGTGACGCCGTCGAGCTGGCCAAGTCCAACATCCTCATGCTGGGTCCGACCGGGTGTGGCAAGACCTATCTCGCCCAGACTCTGGCCAAGATGCTCAACGTCCCGTTCGCCATCGCCGACGCCACCGCGCTCACCGAGGCCGGTTACGTCGGTGAGGACGTGGAGAACATCCTCCTCAAACTCATCCAGGCCGCGGACTACGACACCAAGCGTGCCGAGATGGGCATCATCTACATCGACGAGGTCGACAAGATCGCCCGCAAGGCCGAGAACCCGTCGATCACCCGCGACGTGTCCGGCGAGGGCGTCCAGCAGGCGCTGCTGAAGATCCTCGAGGGCACGCAGGCGTCGGTGCCCCCGCAGGGTGGACGCAAGCACCCGCACCAGGAGTTCATCCAGATCGACACGTCCAACGTGTTGTTCATCGTCGCCGGGGCCTTCCAGGGCCTGGAGAAGATCGTCGGTGACCGCGTGGGTCGCAAGGGGATGGGCTTCGGGGCCGAGGTGGCCAGCAAGAGCTCCCTCGACACCACAGAGAACTTCGCCGAGGTCATGCCCGAGGATCTGGTGAAGTACGGGTTGATCCCCGAGTTCATCGGGCGCCTGCCGGTCGTGGCGACGGTGACGAGTCTGGACCGCGAGGCGTTGGTCAACATCCTCAGCGAGCCCAAGAACGCGCTCGTCAAACAGTACGCCCGGCTGTTCGAGATGGACGGCGTCGAGCTGGAGTTCACCACCGACGCCCTCGAGGCCGTGGCCGATCAGGCGATCCTGAGGGGTACCGGTGCGCGTGGCCTGCGCGCCATCATGGAGGAGGTCCTCCTCCCGGTCATGTACGACATCCCCGGACGCGACGACGTCGCGCGCGTGGTGGTCACCGGCGAGACGGTGCGCCACAACGTCCTCCCGACGATCGTCCCCTTCTCCGATTCCGAGCCCCGGGAGAAGTCGGCCTGATCCGCTCCAGGTCATGCCGGCTGCCAGGCCGTCCCCGATCCGGGGGCGGCCTGAGTCGTGTCAGGCCGTGGTCAGGCACTCCGGCGGCGCTGCGCGACCAGACCCAGCAGAACCGCGAGGACAACCTACAGTTCGACAACGGGGCCTGGTAGTCGGCCAGTCGCACTTGCCGTGCCATGATCTGCCCATGTCAGACGCGGGCACGAACGACTCCACGGACCTAGCGTCAGCGTTCGCTGTGCTGTCCGACTTTCTCGGAACGACAGGCCTTACCGCCCATCTGGCGCAGGTGGAATCCAAGCTCGTGGAGGCTACCGCCACAGAAGCCGGCGCGGTCGCTTCGCAGTCCGGCCTCACCGACGAGCTGCTGGTCGCAGCCCTGTCGGTGCGCGCCAAGGTCGGACGGCTCAACGACGTTATCCACGCCTCTGCTATCGCGGTCACCCTGCCCCACATCCTCGAGCCTGGCGAACAGGTGACAAACCGGCCGTCCCTGGGCGCCGGTAACGACGAGACCAGGCCGTTCGACCTGGAGACCGATCGCAGGATCGCCGAGTTCAAGATCGCCCAATGGAAAGGCGCCGACACCATGCGCAAGCGTGGCGTCTTCAAGGACTTGGTGTACCTTGCCCTGGACGACTCCGGCCGACGGGCACAGCTGTACGTCGTCGGGGAACTACCGGGCCGCTTCCTGACCACGTCGGCGGCAAAGGGTCTATGGGCGCTCGGACGCTCGTCCCCGCACATTCGAGCGCGGTTTACTGAGAGGTTCGACCCGCACTCCACGATGACGGTCGCGGAGTTCACCGCCGGCCCCGCCGCGCATATCGAAGTGATTGACCTCCGCGCACTGGTGCCGGCTCTCGCGTGACGGCGAGCGGCTCGTCAGCCGGTGTCGCGACCTGAGTCGTTGTTGCCTGCTACGGTCGCCCCGCCTTTGGCGCGACACGTCTCGGGACAGTCCCGGGCCAACCGGTCGCGAAGGCAGAGCGGAGGCGGAATGCTCGCCGAGTTCAGTACTCCTGTGGCGAACCGGGTGATCACCCTTTCAGCAGTGCGATTCACGACTGGTCTTGATTGGAAGAAGGTCGACTCCGACGTCCCGGTCATAATGAAGGACAAGGGGGCTACGTGTAGACCGACCCAATACTGGCGGGATTACCCGAGACCGCCCTGGCGGGGGAAGCCTTCATCATGGAGGTGTCACACTTGGCGATAGTGCCCCGTGGGGTGGTGGGA
>NZ_JAALDX010000277.1 GCF_014145095.1 Dietzia sp. SLG310A2-38A2
GGCGGACGGCGCGGCGATGGGCGCGCGGGTGGTGAGCATCGGAGCCCCCAGACCCTCGTGCGCCCTGGTGATCCGGCCGAAGACGGCAGCGCGATCCATGGGGCGGTGGGGCAGGTCGAGGGCGCGACGCACGTCGGAGGGGACGAGGCTGGCGGCGGCGTGGACCACCGTGATGCACGAGCGGTGTGCCGTGACGGAGGTGTCCACGAGGCCCCTGCACGCGCGCGCCGTCTCGCGTAACCGCGTCGCGGCCCGCTGACCCGCCGATGTCGCACGAGCGCGATCCCTGGAGGAACGGAGCAGCTGCTCGAGTTCGCGGACCGTCATGGGAGAGACCCGGCAGCCGTGCAGGTGCGCGATCCCGGCCGTCTGCCTGACGTATCGATCGGACTCGGCCGGGGTGAGCGGCTGCGCGGCGAAGCGCTGGTACGCGGCGAGCAGGGCCCACGTGGTGGCCGCGTGTGCCCACTCCACGAGCTCGGGGTCCGACCCGTAGTAGTACTGCCCGTGCTCGGTGGTGCCGGAGAAGGAGGCGCGGTCGCGGTGCGAGTGCTCGATCGTCACCATCGCGTCGTCGACCGTGCCGAACGTGGTGATCTCGATGAGATCGTGCAGGTAGCCGTCCGCGGACCAGGGTTCCTCGACCGCGTCCGCGGCGGCGAGCGTGGCCGCGTAGGCCGGGTTGGCGGCCAGCATGAGCAGTGCGGTGGTCACGCCGATCGGGGTGGCCGCGTCGCCGTGGACACGCCAGATGGGGTCGTCCGGGTGGAACCAGCGGGGGCCCGGGATGTCGAGGATCGAGCACACGGGGGTATCCGCCGCACCGCGTGGAGCAAGTGGAGACATGGGCACGCCCTGGGGTAGTTGCGCCGTGCGCGACGGCCGGTTGATTCCTGACGATGACTGTAACTCTCGTCCCGCCGGTCGGCCGGGATTCCCTGGGGGCGGGCTGAGAAAATCCCGTGAACCTAGCACCGGGACACGGCCTCTAGGCTGGCAGTGCACACCCGAGAGCCCCGATCCGCACCAGGAGACGACACGTGAGCCCTTCCCCCCTTCCCGCCCCCCGCACCGGCCCCGTCGTGCCCGACCGCTTCGCGGGCAGGACCGCTCTCGTCACCGGCGCCAGCCGTGGGATCGGGCTGGGGATCGCGCGACGTCTGCTGTCCGAGGGGGCGTCCGTGGTGATCACCGCCCGCGGGCAGGAGGGCCTCGACGAGGCGGTCGCCGAGTTGGGTGCGCCGGACCGGGTGCTCGCGGTGGCGGGCAAGTCCGACGACGAGGACCACCAGCGCGAGGTGGTGGCCCGGGCCGAGGAGGCCTTCGGGCCGGTGGACCTTCTGGTCAACAACACCGGCATCAATCCCGTATTCGGTCGGACGGTCGACGTGGACCTGGCGGCCGCCCGCAAGATCACCGAGGTCAATGCGCTGGGCACCCTGGCGTGGACGCAGAAGGTCTATCACTCGGGTCTCGGCGAGCGGGGCGGGGCGGTGGTCAACGTGGCCTCGATCGCCGGACTGGCCCCTTCGCCGGGGATCGGGTGGTACGGCGCCACCAAGGCGCTGGTCATGCGACTGACGCAGGAACTCGCGGTGGAGGTCGGCCCCGCCGTCCGCGTCAACGCCGTGGCGCCGGGCGTGGTCAAGACGCGCTTCGCCGAGGCGCTCTACTCCGGCCGCGAGGAGCAGATGTCCGCGGCTCTGCCCGCGGGCCGACTGGGGGTACCCGACGACATCGCAGGTCCCGTGTCGTTCCTGCTCTCCGACGACGCCCACTGGATCACCGGGCAGACGATCGTCGTGGACGGCGGGGCGCACATCGTCGGCGCGGGACTGCAGGGCTGACATGACCTCTATTCAGGAGTTCTGCGCCTCGACCGGTCGCTCGCTCGAGGCGAGCCCGCCGATGGCGGTGGCCGCGCAACCGCTGACCTGGGTGGACAACCCGCCGTGGCAGCGGATCGAGTCACCGGAGCCGTCGGCGGTGATCTATGTGGACCCGGGGGCTCACTGCGACGGCTTCTCCCCCAACGCCGTGGCCACGTGCGCGCGCGTCGCGCCCGCGATGTCCACCGATGACGCGGTGACCATGATCGTCGCCACCGCGGAGGTGCTCTCGGACTGGACGTTGCTGGAGGAGGTCGCGGGGGAGGGGGACGAGGACGCCGGCGCGGTGCGCAGCGTCTACCGCTTCATCAGGGGCACCTACACGGCCGAGCCCGGAGAGATGGCCACCTCGAGCCTGATCGTGGGATGGAGCGACGACGAGGCGACCTACGTCTTCCAGTTCGTCGTGACCGGGTGGCGCGAGGACGCTGGTCTGCACGACTCGGCCATGGACTGCCTGCTGATCGGCGAGTGGACGGCAGGTCAGATCGTCGGCGCCATGCGGGGTTGACGCACGCGGGCGGCGGCGGGGTGTCCCGCTAGGGTGGGCGGGATCGGAAGTCAGGTGACCAGGAAGGCGGGACCGCCGGTGCAGCAACGCGAACTGAGCGTGTCGGGGGCGTGGGAGATCACCCCCCGCCGGATCTCGGACGACCGCGGGGTCTTCCACGAGGCGTTCACCGACCCGGCCTTCCGCCGCTTGACCGGGCACCGCTTCGACCTCGCGCAGGTCAACGTGTCGGTGTCGGGCGAGGGGGTCCTGCGGGGCCTGCACTACGCCGACGTGCCGCCCGGGCAGGCCAAATACGTGCTGTGCCCGTCGGGGTCGGTGTTCGACGTGGTGGTGGACGTGCGGGTCGGTTCACCGACCTTCGGCGAGTGGTCGGGGGTGATCCTCGACTCGAGCGATCAGCGGGCGATCTACGTCCCCGAGGGCGTGGCGCACGGATTCCTCTCGCTGGAGCCGCAGTCCACGGTCATGTACCTGTGCTCGGAGGGGTGGCGGCCGGGCGCCGAGCACGCGGTGGACGCGTTCGACTCCCACATCGCGATCGACTGGCCCTCCGTGGCCCTCGACGGCACCCCGATCACGCACGTGATGAGTGAGAAGGACCGTGACGCCCCGAGCCTGCTCGACGTCGCGGCCTCGGGGCGTCTGCCGCGGTGGGAGGACTGCGAGGCGCACGTGGACCGTCTGCGCGAGGCCACCGCCCGTGTCGACGAGGAGTGGCGCCCGAGCCGCGATTGACATACCCTAGGGGGTATCGAGCGACATCCTGTCGGGTCGACAACCCCCTTGAAGGAGGACGCCATGTGTTACCCCGTCGCCTGTTCCGTCTGCGGCAAGACCACCTGGGACGGTTGTGGTCAGCACGTCGACGAGGTCAAGGCCGCCGTGCCCGCAGAGAAGTGGTGCGGCGGCGAGCACCCGGCCCCGGTTCGATAACCCGCGGCTCGGTACTCCCACCGAGGTGGCCCGGGGCGCGGTGGGCCCGGCCTCCATCGGGGGCGTCGATCTCCACTCCGGCGCCACGGACCCGTCCGGCGGGGTAGAACCGGGGGACACGCACTCCCGTCCCTCCCGGAGGCCCCAGTGAGCACCCCGTACGTCCTCGTCGAGCGCAGCGGCCCGATCGCGCGCGTGACCCTCGACCGGCCCGAGCGCCGCAACCCCCTCTCGATGCAGATGATGCGAGAGGCCACGGCCGCCATCCGCGACCTCGGCGACGACCCGTCGTGCGGCGTGGTGGTGGTGACGGGGTCCGGCCCGGCGCTGTCCGCCGGGCACGAGATCGGCGAGATGATCGACCGCACCCTCGACGAGGAGCGCGAGGTCTTCGACACCTGCGTCGAGCTCATGGAGTCGATCCAGGCCATCCGCCAGCCCGTGATCGCGGAGGTACAGGGCCACGCCATCGCCGCCGGATGCCAACTCGTGGCGACCTGCGACCTGGCGGTGGCCGTCGACACCGCCCGGTTCGGCACCCCGGGCGTGAGGATCGGCCTGTTCTGCTCGACCCCCATGGTGGCGGTCTCGCGGAACATCGGCCGCAAGCGGGCGCTCCAGATGTTGCTGACCGGTGAGACGATCGACGCCGCCACCGCTGTCGAGTGGGGCCTGGTCAACGAGGCGGTACCCGCCGACCGGCTCCGGGCCCGTGTCGACGAGCTGGCCACCCGGATCGCCGATGCCAGCCCGTTGACCCTGCAGATCGGCAAGCAGGCCTTCTACCGGCAGATCGACCTCCCGCAGGGCGAGGCGTACCGCGAGATGGCCGAGACCATGTCCACCAACGCGATGACGTGCGACGCCCAGGAAGGCATGACCGCGTTCCTGGACAAGCGCACCCCGCACTGGCGTGGCGAGTGACCGGTGACCGGCGGTTCCGCGCGGTGACCTGCCCGACCGTCGGTGTGGGGGCCTCCCACTAGGATCTGCGGCATGGCGATCTCGGTGATGACGGTCTGTACCGGCAACATGTGTCGGTCACCGCTGGCCGAGCGACTGCTCGCCGCGCGAGCCGCCCATGCGGGACTCGACGTGGTGGTGGATTCGGCGGGGACGAGGGCGGTCAACGGGGTGGCGATCCACCGCGAGACCCATCGGGTGCTCGAGGCCTATGGCGGTGACGCGGAGGGCTTCGGCTCCCGCCTCCTCTCGCCGCGACTCCTGCAGGGCCACGATCTGGTCCTCACCGCGACGCGCGCCCACCGCGACGCCGTGCAGGAGATGGCTCCGCTGCTGTGGAGGAAGACCTACACGCTCCTGGAGGCGGCCCACCTCGCCGACGCCGACCGAGCGCTGACCCTCCCGGGGCTGGCGCGAGCCCGACTCGGCGTGGACACCGACGACCCGGCGTGGGACATCGAGGACCCGATCGGCCGCGAGCCCGAGGTCTTCGACCGGACCGGGGCACAGATCAGCCACGCGGTCGACTCGATCGTCGATCTCCTGGCCCGCTAGGGGTCCAGGGGTTTACGCCCGTCGAGATCCCGTAGGAAATCAGGGTCGTCGTCCGGGGCGATCACGCGCGGCGGGGCCGGCCGTGAACCGGGCCCAAAGGCCCGCCACAGCAGGATTGCCACGGTCACCACTCCGATGAGTGCGAACAGCCAGATCACTCGAACCTCCTTCCCACCACGATACGTATCCTGGTGTTCATGAGCGAGCGAGACGAGTCAGCAATCCCGGCGCAGGCGCCCACCGGAACCAGGCCCGGCGCGCGGCTGGCCCGCAACATGATGTTCTACACCGTGTTGAGACTGCTGATGGTCGTGGCGCTGACCCTGGTCGTCATCGGGATCGGCCGACTCGCCGGAGTGGATGTCCCGGTGCTCGTCGCGGCGATCCTCTCCGTGGTGGTCGCCCTCCCGCTGTCGATGATCCTGTTCACCCGCCTGCGGGCGGAGATCAACTCCGACATCTCCGCGGTCGACGCCGACCGGCGGGTCAAGCGCGAGGACCTACGCCGTCGGATGGACGAGGCCTGACCGTTCCGGACGCTAGCCGGATCGGACGGTGGCCGGACCGGGCGGCGGGGCGACGCGCGGGCGCGGACTAGCTGGTCGGCCCGGGCCAGGGCAGGGCCGGGAGTC
>NZ_JAALDX010000278.1 GCF_014145095.1 Dietzia sp. SLG310A2-38A2
GGCGTGCCGGCCACGGTCGGCGAGGCCACCCACACGTTGCCGCCGACCCTGCTGCACGCCGTGGAGGAGATGGGCCGGGACGAGGTCGTCCGCGCCGCGCTGGACATCGGTGGCGACGGGGTGGCCGCGTACTACGCCGACCTCAAACGTGAGGAGTTCATCTCCTGGCACAACACCGTCACCCAGTGGGAGATCGACGAGTACCTGACCGCGCTGTGACGCGTGACGGCCTTTCTCGGGTCACCCGGCTCCACTCCCTCCACACCCTCAACCCGACAACACCAGGAGAACCCCATGTGCGGCATCGTCGGACTCCACCTGCGCGACCCGGAGCTCGAACCCCGGCTCGGCGACCTGCTCACCACCATGCTCGGCGAAATGACCGACCGCGGTTCGGACTCGGCCGGCGTCGCCGTCTACGGCAACCCCGACTGGACCCCGGCCGGATCGGCCACCGTCACCGTGCTGGCCGACGGCGTCGACGCGCTGACCCTGGCCTCGCGTGTCGGATCCCACCTGGGGCGCGAGGCACGGGGTCGTGAGCTGGGTGCCACCGTGCTCCTGTCCGCCGGGACCGACCCCGAGACCCTGGCCTCCGCCGTCCGCACCGCAGTCCCGGAGGCGGTCCTGGTGGGCCTTGGCAGCGAGCTCGCCGTCCTCAAGGGCGTCGGCCTGCCCCTTGACCTGGCCGCGGGCTTCGGCCTACCGGGGGCCTCCGGATGGCAGGGCGTGGGGCACACCCGCATGGCCACCGAGTCCGCCGTCACCCCGGCCGGCTCGCATCCCTTCTCCGTGGGCCCGGACCAATGCATCGTCCACAACGGGTCCTTCTCCAACCACGCCTCGGTGCGCCGCGAGCTGGCCCGTCGCGACATCCACTGCGACACCCTCAACGACACCGAGGTCGCCGCGCGCTTCGTGGCGGAGCAGATCGCCCACGGGGCGGAGATCGATCAGGCCTTAGCGGAGATGGCCGGTGTCCTCGACGGTTTCTACACCCTGCTGGTGTCCACCGCCGAGGAGTTCGCGGTGGTCCGGGATCCGATCGCCTGCAAACCGGCGGTGATCGCCGAGACCGACCGTTACGTGGCCATGGCCTCGGAGTACCGGGCGATGGCGCACCTGCCGGGCATCGACGAGGCACGCCTCTACGAGCCCGAACCGGGCCGCGTGTACCACTGGCGCCGCTGAACTCGCCCGCTGAACTCGCCCGCCCCCCGGGCGACCAGGGCACCACCGCAGCACCGCGGGCACCCCACCAGGAAGGAAGAACGATGACCGTCACGCCGGAACAGGCCTTCGCACCGCAGGACCTCGGACCCCTCGGCGACGCGCCGACCACCGCCCCGCACGTGATCGACGTCCGGGAGACCGGGTTGCGCGAGACCAACCGGATCCTCCAGGACTCCGACGGCACGGGCAGATACCTGCTCACCGGTCCCAGGGGGGCGCACGCGCTCGCCGTGGGCCTGGCCGAGCCGGACGAGGTCGTGATCGACGGCCCCACCGGGTACTACACCGCGGGGATGAACGACGGCGCCCACGTCACGGTCAACGGGAACGTGGGGGTCGGGGTCGCCGAGAACATGATGTCCGGAACGGTGCGGGTCACCGGGTCGGCCTCCCAGTCGGCCGGGGCGACCGCGCACGGCGGGCTGCTGGTGATCGAGGGAGACGCAGGCGCCCGGTGCGGCATCTCGATGAAGGGGGTGGACATCGTCGTCGGCGGCTCGATCGGCCACATGAGCTGCTTCATGGGCCAGGCCGGGCGCCTGGCCGTCCTGGGCGACGCCGGTGACGCCCTCGGCGACTCCCTCTACGAGGTCCGCATCTACGTGCGGGGTCGGGTCGAGTCCCTCGGCGCCGACTGCGTCGAGAAGGAGATGAGACCCGAACACCACACCGAGCTCGGGGAGCTGCTCGACCGGGCCGGCGTCTCCGGGGTCTCGACGGGCGAGTTCCGGCGCTACGGCTCCGCCCGCACCCTCTACAGCTTCGACGTGGACAACGCCTCCGCCTACTGACCGCCCCGCCCCGCCGCCATCCCCGACAGGAGCCCGACATGCCCTTCGACGGACACACCCGATCCGACCAGGCATCCCCCACGCGGATCCCACCCGGAGCCGACGACCCGACCTTGCGCGAGTCCGCCACCTTCCCCCGGTCGGTGATCCACGAGATCCAGCGCGCCGCCGCGACCGGGATCTACGACATCCGCGGCTGGGGCGCCAAGCGCAAGGTCCCGCACTTCGACGACCTGCTGTTCCTCGGCGCCTCGATGTCCCGGTACCCGCTCGAGGGCTACCGCGAACGCTGCGACACCGACATCACCCTGGGCACCCGGCACGCCTCGAGACCCCTCCACCTGGACATCCCCGTGACCATCGCCGGGATGAGCTTCGGGGCCCTGTCGGCGCAGGCCAAGGAGGCCCTCGGGCGCGGGGCCAGTGCCGCGGGCACCTCCACGACCACCGGTGACGGCGGCATGACGGCGGAGGAGCGCGGCCAGAGCTCGAAGCTGGTCTACCAGTACCTGCCCTCGCGCTACGGGATGAACCCCGTCGACCTCCGGAAGGCCGACGCGATCGAGGTGGTCCTGGGACAGGGCGCCAAGCCCGGTGGCGGCGGCATGCTCCTGGGGCAGAAGATCTCCGACCGGGTGGCGCAGATGCGGACCCTGCCCAAGGGGATCGACCAGCGTTCGGCCTGCCGGCACCCGGACTGGACGGGCCCCGACGACCTCGCCATCAAGATCCTCGAGCTGCGCGAGATCACCGGCTGGGAGAAGCCGGTGTACGTCAAGGTCGGCGCCACCCGCACCTACTACGACGTCAAGCTCGCGGTGAAGGCCGGTGCGGACGTGGTGGTGGTGGACGGCATGCAGGGCGGCACCGCCGCCACCCAGGACGTGTTCATCGAGCACGTGGGCATCCCCACCCTCGCCGCGATCCCGCAGGCCGTGCAGGCCCTCCAGGAGATGGACCTGCACCGGAAGGTGCAGCTGATCGTCTCCGGCGGGATCCGCTCGGGGGCGGACGTGGCCAAGGCCATGGCCCTGGGAGCGGACGCGGTGGCGATCGGGACGGCGGCGCTGATCGCACTGGGGGACAACGACCCCAGGTACGAGCAGGAGTACCGCGAACTCGGCTCGGCGGCGGGGTTCTACGACGACTTCCAGGACGGCCGCGACCCGGCCGGGATCTCCACCCAGGACCCCGAGCTGGCGCGCCGGTTGGACCCGGAGGCCGCCGGCCGACGCCTCGCCAACTACCTGCACGTCCTCACGATGGAGGCCCAGACCATCGCCCGGGCCTGCGGCAAGTCCCACCTGACCCACCTGGAGCCCGACGACCTGGTGGCGTTGACGATGGAGGCCGCGGCGATGGCGCGGGTGCCGTTGGCCGGGACCGACTGGATCCCCGGTCGCGCGGGACGGGAGCTGTGAATGACCGTCGTGTCGGACGACCGGACGGTGACCGGACCCGCGCCGGCGACGGGTACCGACTTCCACCGGGAGGAGACGATGACTACCGTCGAGGGCATGGGAGCCGGCCGGGATGACGCGCGGAGGGTCGTCCACCAGGCGATGCCGCGTGAGCTCCCCGTGGACGTGCCCACCGGCAACGATCTCGAGCGGATCATCGGTTTCCACGTCCGCAGGCTGCGCCTGGCCGAGGGCCTGGGTGTGGCGGAGATGGCCCAGCGGATCGGCATCTCCAAGGCGATGCTGTCCAAGATCGAGAACGCGCAGACCTCGTGTTCCCTGAACATGCTCGCCAAGCTCGCCACCGGCCTCGACGTCCCGGTGACCTCGCTGCTGCGCGGCGCGGACACCAGGCGTGACGCGGTGTTCACCCCCGACGGGCAGGGTGCGACGATCGTCGGCCGCGGCACGTCGGCGGGCCACGACTACGAGTTGCTCGGGGCGCTGCGGGGATCCAACAAGCGCATCGAGCCGGTGCTGGTGACCCTGACCGCCGAGTCGGAGGCGCATCCCCGCTTCCAGCACCCGGGCACCGAACTGCTCTACATGCTCTCCGGCGACATGATCTACCACCATGCCGAGTCCGAATACCGCCTCCGCCCGGGGGACTCGCTGCTCCTCGACGGTGAGGGCGTCCACGGCCCGGTGGCGATGCTCGAGCTGCCCATCCGTTTCCTCTCGGTGACCGCCTACCCCGACGGCGTCGACGGCTGAACCGCCCGGTTCCGCGGAGCCGCGGCACCACCACTCACGGCACCACCACTCACGGCACCACTTCTTCCGCCGCGCCCGTTCACGGCGCCCCCACCGGGGCCGTGGCACACCCGTACCGTCCCCACCCTCCGGCACCCCGAGGAGCCCGTCATGGCCACATCGGTCACCACCACCGTCACCTCGCTGATGTCCGCGATCGCGGACGTCGGGACCGACCCGACGAGGGGTGGATACAGCCGCCCCGTCTACTCCGTGGCCGAGCTGGAGCTGCGCGAGTGGTTCCTGGCCGAGGCGACCGCACGCGGTCTGGACACCGAGACCGACCGCAACGGGATCATCTGGGCCTGGTGGAATCCGGCCGGCCATCCGCTGGAGGGAGCGGTCGTCACCGGTAGCCACCTGGACTCCGTGCCCGGGGGAGGGGCCTTCGACGGTCCTCTCGGCGTGGCCTCGGCGCTGGTGGCGGTCGACCTGCTCCGGGCCCGGGGTCTGCGGCCGCGCCGGGCCCTGGCCCTGACCGTCTTCCCCGAGGAGGAGGGGTCCAGGTTCGGACGCGCGTGTCTCGGCTCGCTGCTGCTCACCGGGGCGATGGACCCGGCCACCGCGGCGGGACTGACCGACGACGACGGCACCACCTATGCCGAGCTGTGCGCGGCCAACGGGGTGGACCCGACCGCCCTGGGCCGTGACGACGAGGCGTTGGGACGCATCGGGCGCTTCGTGGAACTCCACGTGGAACAGGGCCGAGGTCTGATCGAACTGGACAACCCCGTGGCGGTGGCCTCGTCGATCATCGGCCACGGCCGATGGCGGTTGACGTTCACCGGCCAGGGCAACCACGCCGGCACCACGCTGTTGGCGGACCGCCGCGACCCGATGATCCCGGCCTCCCGCACAATCCTCGACGTCCGCCGGATCTCCCGCGTGTACCGGGGTGCCAGGGCCACCGTCGGCCGGATCGTACCCACCCCGGGCGGCACCAACGTCATCGCCTCCCGGGTCGATCTCTGGCTGGACGTCCGTCACCCCGACGACGCCGCGACCGCGCGGATCGTCCACGAGATCACGGAGGCGGCCTCGATGGCTGCCGCGCACGAGGGGTGCTCGAGCACGATCGTGCAGGAGTCGCTCAGCGGTTCCGTGTCCTTTGACCCGGTGTTCCGCGACCGACTGCTCGACGACCTGCCCGGGGTCCCCGTCCTGGCCACGGGGGCCGGCCACGACGCAGGTGTCCTGGCCGCGCACGTCCCCACCGCCATGCTGTTCGTCCGCAACCCTTCCGGGGTGTCGCACTCGCCGGAGGAGCACGTGGAGGACGCCGACGCCGAGCGGGGCGCCGAGGCCCTGGCCGACGTCCTCGCCGACCTGCTCACCTGCGATGACACTTCCCAGACCGACGCGTCCTGACCACCACGCACCACGAGAGAGTGATCCCATGACCGGCACAGCGCACCCGACCGACACTGCTCAACGGACCGACACAGTGAAGTTTCTCGTCATCGGAGGTGGCCTCGAGGGGCTGTCGATCGCCTGGAACCTGACCGAGCGCGGCGAGACCGACGTGCTCGTGGTGGAGAAGGACACCCTGTGTTCCGGGATGACCGGCAAGTCCAGCGGCATCGTCCGCTGCCACTACGGTTCGCCCACCATGGCGGCCCTGAGCTGGCACAGCATCCCGGTGTTCGAGAACGCTGCCGAGCTGTTGGGAGACGACATGGCCTTCCGTCAGTGCGGATACGCCGTGATCGTCGGAGAGGAGAACGTGATTCCGCTCCGGGCGAACGTGGCCATGCAGCAGAGCCTGGGCATCGAGACCGAGATCATCGCACCGGACCGGATGGCGGAATTGTGGCCCGGGCTGAACGTCGACGACGTGGCGGCGGCTGCGTGGGAGCCGCGCGGCGGGCGCGGGGAGGCGTACATGACGGGGATGGCCTTCGCCGCCGCCGCCCGC
>NZ_JAALDX010000279.1 GCF_014145095.1 Dietzia sp. SLG310A2-38A2
ACGAGCCCGCGGGCCCCGGCGTCGACGCAGGCCCGCAATGCCACGGCGTCGGAACCGGGCGGGCAGGACACCACGTCCACCCGGGTGCCGGAGAAACGGGCCCGCCCGGGGAGGATGGGTCGTTCGAGCTCCGGCGGCAGGCCCTCGACGGGCAGGTCCGGGGCGTTGCGGGCAAAGGCGACTGGCTCCGTGGTGTGCCACTTGCGCACCCCTCGGGCCTGGAGGATCGCCCGTCCCAGCACCACCAGGACGCCGAGACCACGTGAGACCGGGTCGGCCGCGAGCAGCACCGCGTCGAGGAGATTCGCGGGTCCGTCGGACTCGGGGTGGTCGGCGGGCAGCTGGGCACCGGTCACCGCCACGGGGCGGGGGTCGGTGTGGTGGAGGTCCAGCGCCATCACCGTCTCCTCCAGCGTGTCCGTCCCGTGGGCCACCACCACCCCGGTCACGCCCGGATCGGCGAGGGCGCCTGAGACCGCGTCGACCATGCGGTCCCACTCCGCGGGGCCGAACGTCGACGAGTCGGCGTCCAGCACGGCCCGCGCGCTCACGCGTATCGAGGGCGGGAGCACCGAGCGGAGCCCGTCGAGCATGGCCTGTGTGGCGACGTCCGAGTCGCCTGCCACCACCACCCCTCCCGGCACCGTGGAGGCGGTGATCGTCCCGCCGGTGGTACAGATCACGACGTGGGGGGTATCGGTGCTGGTCTCGACGCTGGTCACCCGGTCCACAGTGGTGGGCTCGGGACCCGTCGTCAACCACCCGGGCCGTGGGCGGTGGAACAATGGCGGTTCGGTACCCGTTGGGCCGGTGAACGGCCCGACAGCTGCACATCACGACGAAAGGACCATGCGTGAGTCTTCGACGGACCATCGCCGCAGTCTCCCTGTCCGCCTTCGCCCTGGGCGGCCTCGCCGCGTGCGGCGGGGACGACGACGGAGGGCGCGAGACGGCACCGGCCCCCACGGCCACCGAGCAGGAGCCCACCACCGTGCCCACTGCCGAGGAGCTGACCCAGTTGCTCGCCCGGGCCTCCGACCCGGCGGTGCCGTTGGAGGAGAAGGTCGACCTGGTCGAGGGCGGCGCCGAGGCGCCGGAGCTCTTCGACCAGATCGCCGCACTCAAGGCCGAACAGGGCGCCGATGTGACCATCACCGGTGCCGCCGAGGGCGACATCCCCGGCACGCTCATCGCCAACGCGGTGATCATGCAGCCCGGCCAGGAGGACATCAACGTCCAGGCGCAGTTCATCCAGCAGGGTGGGCAGTGGCAGCTGCAGCAGTCCTTCGCCTGTGCGCTCATCACCAACGCCGGGCTCGAGCCGCCGGCGACCTGCCAGGTCGCCTGATCTTCTCAGGTGCCGCCGGGTCTTATCCCGCGGTGCGGAAGTCCAGCACCGAGTCCTCGTCGTAGGTCGTGCGTCGGCCCGAATCCGGGTCCACGTACACGGCCCGCGTCGAGGACTCGGTCGTTCCGTCCACGGGCAGTGGCGCCCGGAGGTCCACCATGAGTTCTCCCGATCCCGTCACCTCGTACGCCTCGACCTCCAGCGTGACGCCCGGACCACCGTCGGGTGCCGGAGCGTCCAGGGTCGCGGCGGTGTCGGGCGCACCCAACTCCATCGTCACGGTCGCCACGTCGCCGTCGAGGGCGGTCAGCACGTAGGTGACGGCGCGCTCCGGCGCCACCGCGTCGTCGACCGTCCGGGTGACGGTCCACCGGGCCCCCACCCCGATCGCCTCCGTCGGCCACGCGACGGTCGCGTCGGACACGGCGTTCGCCGTGATCTCCACCCCGGCCCGCGCCGCATCCGTCGCGGTGGCCGGGGCCTCCAGCGAGAGACCGCGGACGATGCCGTCGGCACTGCGGGTCCAGGTGACCGCGAAGCCGGGAGCAGTGGCGAACTGGGCCGAGCGCAGCTCGTCCACGGAGGTGAAGTCCCGGGCCGTGACGGTGGCCCGCTGGGCGCCGTCGACATCCGGTTCCGACACTCCCTCGACGGTCAGGGTCTGTTCGGGGGTCTCGTCGATCCTCGGCTCCGAGCCCGGCACGGTCGTGCGAGCCGTCGCGGACCTGGTGACGGCGACGGTCACGGGCTCACGCGAGGGGGCATAGGCCAACACCCTCAGTTCCCCGGAGCCCTCGTCGAGGAGTTCCACCGTCGGGGCGGGGCCGGGGTCCACCTCCACCGCCGGCTCCAGAGCCTGGTCCTCCTGCGCGCTGACCGCGGCATCTCCGGGGGAGTCCCCCTCGTCCGAGCACGCGGCCGTGGAGGCCACGAGCGCAGCGGCCAGCGCGGTGACGAGGAGTCGGCGACCGGCTCGCGTGGGTCGGGAAGGGCCGGAGGCAGGGGGCGTTCGGGAGTTCACGATCCCCGAGCCTAGAGGGTCCACCCACCGGGCCACCCGGCCCCGCCGGGGGATCAGGGATACTGGACCGCATGACGGAGACCAACGGGACGCGGGCCGACGCGACGGGGACGACGCCCGGCGGTGCCGGTGCCCGCTACTTCAGGGCGGGGCCGGTGGTCATGCTGCTGATCGCCGCGGTGATCGTGTCGGTGGACCAGGTGACCAAGGCCCTGGCGGTGTGGGGACTCGAGGGTCAGGACCCGATCCGGATCGTCGGCGACTCCGTGCGACTGCTCCTCCTGCGCAACCCCGGGGCGGCCTTCTCGATGGGGACCGGGTCGACCGTCGTCCTGAGCATCGTGGCCACGGTGGTCGTGCTGGGGTTGTTGTGGTTCTCGCGCCGGATCCACTCGCGGTGGTGGGCGTGGGGGCTCGGGTTGATCCTGGGCGGAGCCGCCGGGAACCTCGTCGACCGCTACCTGCGCTCGCCCGGGGTGCTGCGCGGACACGTGGTGGACTTCGTCTCGGTGGGCTGGTGGCCGGTGTTCAACGTGGCCGACTCGAGTCTGGTCGTCGGCGTGATCGTGGTGGCCGTCGCCGTGTTCAAGGCAGTGGAGTTCGACGGCTCGCGGGGGCCGGTGGAGAAGGACGCCGCCGCGACGGAGCCTCGTGACGGCGAGGCCGGCAGCGACACCGGGGGCAGAACAGATGGGTGAGCTCCGCACCTTTCCCGTCCCGGACGGTCTCGACGGGATGCGGGTCGATGCCGGCGTCTCCCGCCTGCTCGGGATCTCCCGGACTGCGGTCGCCGACCTCGCCGGCGAGGGCAAGGTGCTGGTCGACGGCCGCGCAGTGGGCAAGTCCGACAAGCTCACCGGGACGTCGTGGATCGAGGTCGAGATGCCCGATCCGCGGGCCGAGCCCGCGGTGGTCGCCGAGCCCGTGGAGGGGATGGCGGTCGTCTACTCCGACGCCGACCTCGTCGTCGTCGACAAACCCGTCGGCGTGGCCGCCCACCCCTCCGTGGGCTGGACCGGCCCCACGGTGATCGGGGGACTGGCGGCCGCCGGGTACCGCATCTCCACCTCCGGGCCGCCGGAGCGCAAGGGGATCGTCCACCGCCTCGACGTGGGCACGTCCGGCCTGATGGCGGTGGCGGCCTCCGAGCGCGCGTACACGCTCCTCAAGCGGGCGTTCCGCGACCGCACGGTCGACAAGACCTACCACGCTCTGGTCCAGGGACACCCCGATCCGCTGTCCGGGACGATCGACGCCCCCATCGGCCGTCACACCTCCAACGACTGGCGGTTCGCGGTCACCTCCGACGGCAAGCACTCGATCACCCACTACGACACTCTCGAGGCGCACCAGGCCGCGACGCTGGTCGAGGTGAAACTGGAGACCGGGCGCACCCACCAGATCCGTGTGCACTTCTCCGCCCTGCACCACCCGTGTGCGGGCGACCTGACCTACGGCGCCGACCCGGTGCTGGCGAAGCGGCTGGGGCTGGAGCGTCAGTGGCTCCACGCGGTGGGGCTCGGCTTTGATCACCCGGGCACCGGCGAGCGGGTGGACTTCGTCAGCTCGTACCCCGATGACCTCCAGCACGCGCTGGACGCTCTCCGCGCGGCGTGAGCAGCCCGGCGGGCTCCAGTCGGGCACCCCGCCGACGGGCCGGCCTGCGGGCCCTCAGGATCGCGGGCCTCGGCGTGGTGATCGTCCTGGC
>NZ_JAALDX010000280.1:0-7811 GCF_014145095.1 Dietzia sp. SLG310A2-38A2
GCGGCAGCGCCTCGCGCTCGCGCGGGCCCTCGTCGTCGACGCCTGGGTCGTGCTGATGGACGAGCCGACCGCCTCGGTCGACCCGCTCACCGAGGACGAGCTGTGGGAGTCGATCTCCCGGTGGTGCCGGGGAAGGACGCTGGTGATGGCGACCCACCGGATCGCGTTGGCCCGCCGGGCCGACCACATCGTGGTGCTCGACCGGGGCGCGGTCGCCGAACAGGGCACCCACGACGAACTGCTCGACCGCGGCGGGCTCTACACCGAGTTGAACGACGCCGAGACGCGGGCGAGGGCGGGGATCCGATGAGCGGCGTGGGCACGATGTGGCGGATCGCCGGTGCCGAACGGGTCCGCGTCCTGCGCGGGGTGGGCTGGCGGATCGTCCAGTCACTGTTCGGCGGGTTGCTCTACGGGGTCCTGATCACCCTCGTCGTGGACCTGGCCCGCGGCGGGCAGGTCGATGAGGACCGGGCCATCCAGGTGACCGTGGTGGCCGTGGTGACGCTCGTCGGGCAGTTGCTCGCGTCCTATCTGGCCGCCAGGGACTCCTGGCTCGCCTCGTACCAGGTGTCCGCGCATGCCCGGGTGTGGGTGCTCGAGCACCTGCTCCGCGTACCCGTGCCGATGGCCTCCGGCCGCCGCCGCGGTGAGATCCAGGCGCTGCTCACCGGCGACATGCAGCAGATCGAGGACTTCCTCTCCGAGGGGCTGCCCAAGCTGGGGCAGGCCCTCGGACTGCCGGTCTTCGTCGTCGCCGCAGCGGCCGTCTACGACCCGGTCGTCGCGCTCGTGCTCGCCGGGGCCGTCGTGGCGGCGATCCCGGCGACCGTGTGGGCGGGCACCCGGACCACCGCTGCGGCCAGGGAGAGGACCGCCCTCCAGGCCGAGGCCTCGGCACGGTTCGTCGACGTGCTCACCGGGATCACGGTATGGAGGGTCCTCGCGGCGCCGAGGCGGATCGCCGACGTCCTCCGCGCGACCGCGCTGGACCTGCGGGACTCCTCGGTGCGCATGCTCGGCAGGCTGATCCCCCCGCTGATGCTGGCCTCGGCCGTCCTCATGGCCGGGGTGCCGGTCCTGATGGCGGTGGTGGCCGGCCGCGGGACGGAGGTCGCCGTCGGGTTCCTCCTCGTGGCGATAGCGGTCTACCGGCCGCTGGTGGCGGCCCTGTCCGTGGGGGAACAGTGGCACGTGACCCGGGCCGCCATGGAGCGGCTGCGATCAGTGGCCGAGATCCCGCAGCTTCCCGATCCGACGGAGCCGGAGACGCCCCGGGGCGTCGAGGTGCGGTTCGACGGGGTGGGATACGCCTATCCCGACGGCACCCCGGCGCTGCAGGAGGTCGATCTCACACTCCCGGCCAGGGGCATGGTCGCGGTGGTGGGCCACTCGGGCAGCGGCAAGTCCTCCCTCGGGGGACTGCTCTCCCGCTTTGACGACCCCACCTCCGGCTCGGTGAGGATCGGCGGAGTGGACGTCCGCGAGATCGCCCCGGACGCCCTCGCCGCCACGGTGACCCAGGTGTTCCAGAGCACCCATCTGGTGCCGGGGACGGTGGCCGAGAACATCGCGCTCGGCCGCCCCGACGCGGACCGTGCCGACGTCGTGGCCGCGGCCCGGCGCGCACAGCTCCACACCGCGATCAGCGACCTGCCTCACGGGTATGACACGCGCCTGGGGGAGGACGGTGCCGGACTGTCCGGGGGACAGCGTCAGCGCCTGGCCATCGCCCGGGCACTGCTCGTGGATGCGCCGGTCGTGGTGCTGGACGAGCCCACCTCCGCCCTGGACACCCGCACGGAGAGCGAGGTCTCCGAGGTGATCGCAGAGCTGGCCCGAGGACGATCCGTCCTGCTCATCGCTCATCGCCTCAGCACGGTCATCCACGCCGACGAGATCGTCGTCCTGGAACAGGGACGGGTGGCCGAGCGGGGCACGCATGCCGAACTCGTGAGCACCGACGGACGGTATCGACGGATGTGGGACCGGCTCGAACCGCCCTGAACCCCCGCGAGCATGGCCACGCTCCACGCCCAGGAAAGTTCACCGTGCCCGGCAGACGGCAGGCACGGCCGAGAGGAGTAGACGATGTCGAGATTCTCGACCCCGGAGAACCCGCCTTCCCCGGACCCAGGTGAGGCAGGGATGAACGCCTTCACGGTGCTGTACTGCGGCACCTGCGGCGGAGACAGGGAGTCCGCGCTGGTCTCGGCCCTGAGCCGGGCGGTGGGTCGATCGGCCCACGGTGTGCTGGCGCGCGCCACCTGCCTGCTCGGCGGCGCGTGCGGTTCCGCAGGTGAGACCCAGGCGGAGGGGCCTGTCGTCCTGGTACAACGGTGCGATCGCCTCACCCGGGAGCCCCGGGGCGGCGTGGTGACCGTCGGACCCGTGCGGACCACCCCGGATGTGAACGGACTGATCCGGTGGCTCGAGACCTCCGATCTCACCGTGGACGAGCTTCCGATGCCTCTGCGGCGAGCGCACTACAAACGTGTGGCATCGCTGAACTGATCGGACCTGTCACCACCGCTGTCAGCGGGCGGAGTTAGCGACGCAGCTGGTCGGCCAGATCCGTGAGGGACGTGGCCGTGATGTCCGGCGACCGGAAGTACCCCGGGTAGGGCTCGCCGTCCCTGTTGATCCAGGCGGTGCCGAGGCCAGCTCGTGCGGCGCCGTCGATGTCCCAGGGATGGACGGCGACGAGCATCGCGTCCATCGGGTCGACATCGCACCGGGCGAGAGCGTGCGCATAGGCCCTGAGGGCCGGCTTCCAGGCGCCCGCGTCCTCCACGGAGAAAAGTGCCTCGAAGTCGCCGCGTACCGACGCGCGGTCGAGGAGGCCTTCGGCGATCGCCGCCGAGCCGTTGCTCAGAGTCACCAACCGGATCCCGAGGTCCGTGAGTGCGTGGACACCGTCCGGCACGTCGGGGTGCACGGGGAGGACGGCGAAACCGCCCATGATGTGCTGTACCGCTTCGTCGGGGCCGCGATCGAGCGTCAGACCATGGAGGCTGATCCGCAGGGACTCCGCGGCGAGGCGGGCGAAGGAGTCGCTCGCCGAGACGACCGTGAGGGCGAAGCCGTCCCGGAGGAGCCCCGCGAACCAGCTCGACGCCAGGTGCGCCGGCGCGCCGACGTCCTCGAACCGCCGGGTCATCGGCGACATGTCCGAGAGTGTCTCGTTGACGTCAAAGACGATCAGGGTGGGTTTCCGGGGCCCGTCCGGGCTCACCGGGTGGTCCCGGCTCGCGATGCCCTCCAGGGGGTGCTCGGCGGTCATGGAACCCTCCTCGTTCGGGATCGCGCGGTCAGGTTCGGTACTCGGTCAGGGTTAGTGATTGGTCAGGATCGGTACTCGGGGTTCTCCCAGCCGAAGCGGGCACCGGAGTCCCAGGCGGAGCGCTGGTTGCCCTCGCTGGGGATGCCGCCGGCCGCCTTGAGAAGCCGAGCCAGGTGCATCAGGTTCCAGGTCATGAAGGTCGTGTTGCGGTTGGTGAAGTCGTTCTCCGGCCCACCGCTGCCGGGGTCCAGGTACGACGGTCCGGGGCCGACCTCGCCGATCCAACCCGCATCGGCGTTGGGTGGGATCGTGTAGCCGAGGTGCTGCAGGCTGTAGAGGATGTTCATCGCGCAGTGCTTGAGTCCGTCCTCGTTGCCGGTGACCAGGCACCCACCGACCCGGCCGTAGTAGAGATGCTGGCCCTTGTCGTTGAGCATCCCGGACAGTGCGTAGAGACGCTCGATCACCTTTTTCATCACGCTGGAGTTGTCGCCGAGCCAGATGGGTCCGGCCAGGACGAGGATGTCGGCCTCGAGAAGCCGCGGGTAGATCTCCGGCCAGGCGTCCACGTCCCACCCGTGCTCGCGCATGTCCGGGTAGACGCCCGTCGCGATCGGGTGGTCGACCGCGCGGAGGGTCTCCACCTCGACTCCGTGCTTTCGCATGATCGAGGCACTCGCGTCGACGAGTCCCTGGGTGTGGCTGAGGCCGGGGCTGCGGGTGAGAGTGCAGTTGACGAAGGTCGCCCTTAGGCCGGTGAAGTCGGGCTCGCTCATCGGGACTCCTCGGTGCCGTGCCGCTAGGGGCGATCACCACACCGTAGTCACCAGCAGGGAGTTACCGGCCGGTTTCGGCGGCGAGGAGGGTAGGGGCGAAATGAGAACGAGGTCCGGACCCCGACCGGGAGGGTATCTCGGTCGACATCCGGACCTCGTTCGTCCGGGGTGGCTGACGGGACTCGAACTCCCGTGCCGGGTGGTGCAACACAGTACATTCCGGGTTTGAAACCTCCGCTGAACTGCACATAAATGGCTTCCTGCGGGTCGACGTGTGCATCGGTGTGCATCGCCGTGCAACGTTGGCATTGCAGAAGTTGTTGCCTGGCCCCCCGCAGCCGGCTTACCGGGCCATCACGAACCGGCGCGCTCGGCGAAGTACTGGGCCATTCTGTGAATAAGCTCCTCGACGTTCGTCATGCGGTCGGTCAGACCGTACTGTCGGTAGCTTGGAACCGCGGCCGAGTGCCACCGGGGGATCTCTGGCCACGTGACAACGGCGACCGAAGAGCCCAGCTGCGGGTGGGCGCCGGGCGGTGGGGTAATCGTCGCGAGCCAAGTCTTCTGCTTGTGAGTGACGTAGGTCAGGGTGTGGTCGCAGTCGTCAACCTGGGCGCCGGCGAGGCCGCGGAGGTCGAGTTGCACGCCGCGGACGTTCCACGCGAACTCGTGAGCGAGGCGATGACGGTCGATTCTGGCAACCTCGTGGAGCCACCAAAGGGCGTGGCCGTGTTCCTTCGTCGGAATGTTGTACGGCTGGGTCCGCTCGATCGCGGCGATCGAGACAGTCGAGAGGTGCTTGAGCCTGCGCCGGGCTTCGCGGTCGAATGCGGCCCGGTTGGTCGCGAGCGGGTACTGGAGGCGGCTCTCACCGGGGGGCGGATTCTGTCCGCTGTCCTTGACGGCGAGCTGGTAGAGGATCGCGTCGAGGGCGGCGCGGAGTTGGTGGGCCCAGTCGCTGAACGCCAGGGCAACCTCGATGGGGAATGGATCGCGGGCTTGGGCGAGCAATCGGATCGCTTTGTCGCCCAGATCGAAGGTGGTATCGATGGGCCGGCCGTGGTGGTGGGTGCTGGCAAGGTCGATCACCTCGGCGCGGTGGCGGCCTGCCCGGTCGACACGGTGGAGAATCTCGGTGAAGTCAGGGGAGGCCATACCGGCTCACGGTACGGCGCAGGTGTCCCCGCCCATAGCGGGGAATGACGAAACGCCGCAGCGTGCGGGGGTCGGCGGATGCCGCGTTGGCGACGGCGGCAGCAGGTTTGACCGTGTCGGCACGGTTAGTTCGGCTGAGAAGGGCAGGATTCTGCGGACTGAAAAGCTACAAATCTCGCCGTTCTTAGTTCAAAGCGCCGAGAACTGTAGTTCGATTCCCCTATGGTTGCACCGCTTACACCCCTACCGGCCGAAGCGTACGTTCCAGTTCTGAAGGCGAAACAGGGCGAGCTGCTGGCCATACAGACTACGCCCCCAGACATGTTCGTGCCCCTTCTTGAGACGGCTGACTCGGCGAAGGTTGCACATGTATCGAGAGCATGGCCTCACAAAGATCACGTGATATGGGTCCATCCTCTAAACGTCAATGCGGTGGACGACTCAGTCTGGCTGAACGAAGTCGAGTCAATTTTCGCAAGACTGCATAACGACGGCCGACAAGCAGTACCGGTGGTGACCACCAGTGAATCTGCGGGCGTTTATGGTGCTGTTCGCCAAGCAGTCTTGCGCGACTCGCGGGGTATAGTAATCCGAATCGACTGCGAAGATGCGCTCGAAGGTAGCGCGGCTTTGCTTTCTGCTGAGCTCAGTGACGTCCGGAGCGAGTGTTCTGTGGATGCGGACGAATGCGACTTAGTAATCGACGCGGGGATGGTCAGTGGTGGGCCCGCGGTTCAGTCGTCGGTCGTCGGTTCAGTGCTCGACTTGCTGCCAGACTTGCACCAATGGCGATCGATTGTTGTTGCGTTCTCTGCCTTTCCGGAAGCCGTTGGCAAGCTGGTGGCGCCAAACTCAGTGGGCTCGATACCGCGCACCGATGCCAGTTCATTTGCGCATTTAACAAGCCACTGGACCAAGCGAATTTTGTCTTTCGCTGACTATGGGGTCGGAGTGCCGGTTTATGCAGACACTCCATGGGCGCCCATTCCCAATATTCGGTACGCCCTGCCGAGTGAGTGGCGGGTTTTTCGAGCACATACGAAGCGTGACCCAAGTCCGCAGTACATCGCACTGGCGAGAGATCTTGCGGCTCAATCCTACTTCGATGGAACGGGCGCGAGCGCGGGTGACGATTACATCCAGGCAGTAGCTAACGGAGCCGACGGGCCAGGAAACGCGGGGTCGTATTTGAAAGCGGCGATGTCTCGCCACTTCTATGTTGTGCTCTCTTCCCTCGCCACTCGCGGCGTGCCTTGAGCGCGGAGCGGACCTCGAACCTAAGCGCATCGATCTCGACGGTATTGATAAGCCGATCCCACACCGCAGACCGAGTTTTCGTTCTGACCCCGTAGTCCGCCCCTAGCCTCTCAAGAATTGAGAGGGCTTCATCTCTCCAAAGGAGTTGCACAATCGCGGCGGCGTCAACGGCCGGGTTCAGAGAAGGTTCCCGGGTCTTTCGCAAGGCCGTGTCAGATTCTACAGTGTTAGAATTCGAAGCGGTTACCAGGCCCCACCACGGGGGTACGAGATCCGCCGCTTTCGATAAGTGGTTCTCTGCTACTACGAGGTTCATGTAGTCGAAGATTCGGTTATAAGTTTGCAATTGGCGCGGAAGGCGATCTAGATTATCGCGCTCACTTTTGATCTCAAAGCCGGTCAGGGAGCCGTTGACGACGGCAACGTCGATTCGCGCAATATCGCAAAGGCCAAGCTCCTCTACAACCAGGCAAGAGGGGTCATTAGCATGTTCAGTCTTCAGCCGCTCACGTAAAGCAACTCGTACATCATGATCACGCATGGTCCCTACCCAATCAGTATCGGCAGCGTGGTATAGACAATACGTCGGTGCTGTCGCACACCGTGACCTGACCCGCCTTAGAGTAGATCTGGGTGCTTGTAGGCGAGGTTAGGGCGCCGCCGAAGGCTCGCCCATAATCGGCGATTATCGGCCCCTATACAGTCACGATGGTGCTTCCGTTGCGCCGTCGCGGCACGACCGAGACGCGCTTCCAACATGAACAAGGACTTCCGGCCTCGCTCCATCCGCCGCGACCCGCCACCCGAACCATGCGCCGCGGACGGCTGCGGCCAGCCGTCCGTTGACTTCGGGAATCTTTTCCTCGCTGGTGAGACCCGAGCGGAGGGCCGCGCCGTCGCCCCGATCCACGCCCGCCGGCGATTCTGCGAGCAGCACCTCTCGTGGCAGTAGGTGCTCTTCGGCCTTGTCCTCGGCCTTGAATGTGTGTCGAACGATGCGGATCTGGCGATTGAAGCAGGTCAACGGATTAGCCGCACCTACGAGTGCCGCATCGCGGTGCCGTGACGTGATGGGCACCGACGATCCGGGCGGCTGGGTGACGCCCGGGCGGCAGGGGCCCGCCTGCTCGGGCAAGCCCGCGAGCAGCTTGCGCCGGTCATCCCTGCCCACAGCCACCCGTGAGGCCCTGACCGCCCGCAAGGCCGCCGGGGTCCAGTTGGGCACCCCGACCAGCGTGCCCGATGCCGTCCTCCGCCGGGTCATCACAGACGCCGCAGAGGGGCGCAGCCTCCGGCAGATCGGGGCCGGGCTCATGGCCGACGGCATCCTCACTGGCTCA
>NZ_JAALDX010000280.1:7886-12557 GCF_014145095.1 Dietzia sp. SLG310A2-38A2
CAGGTGCGCCGGGCCCTGGACTGCCAGCGATCGCAGCAGATCGCCGCCGACCTGTTCCACGAGCAGCCCGCCGGGTAGCCCGAGGCAAGTTCGCCGTATCAACACCACACCATCCGGCTCAGGTGATGATGAGGCCACTGCCTCAGGAGAACCCCCCATGCGTCTACGCCGATCCCTCGCCGTCGCCCTGGTCACCGGGTGCGCGCTCACCGTCTCAGCATGCGATACCGGTTCCGGGCAACAGCACTCATCGTTGGTCGACCAAGGCATCGATATCTCCCGCGCTGACTTCGAAAAGCTGTGCAAGACTCACCGGGGCGAGTTCGGCAACGCCATAGAGCGCCGCACCTGGCAGGAAAGCGACTACAACGCGATCTATCGGGCCCTCGAGCGCGACGATCACTGTTCAGCCGGCTAGAGGGCACCTGCATGCCCGACCACGAACAGCCAGCCAATTGCGGTGTGGGAAGATTTGTTTATGAGACGCCTTGCATCGGTCGCCGTGGCCGCCCTCACCGGTACTGGACTACTCGCCGCCTGTGGCACCGAACCCGAGTGTGTGACGATCCCCTCGAGGGCCTTCGAGGCGCTCAAGTCCGGCCATCAGATCCCAGAGGGCGACTTCGGAAACTACGGCGGGGTCGAGACCACCATCGCAGGCCGTAACGCTTACGTAGTCGCCGTCGACCTAAACGGGCTCGCTCCGGGGGTGTGGCGGGTTGGCAATAGCGGCGGCACACCAGGCCCGATCCTCGCAGCCAACGACATCGCCGCAATCGTTGCCGAGTGGCCCCGAGACCGGGACGAGGACGAGCTTCTAGTCTCCCCCGCCGAATCGTGCATCTAGGCGCGACCCGCGCAGCGGGGCACCGCGGCCCGAAAGGCAAACCAGGGCGAGTTCGGCAACGCGATAGATCGCCGGTCCTGAAAAGTGAGCGACTACGACATGATCTATCGGGTCCGTGACCGCGACTCTCAGCCAACTAGGCGACACTCCACCGACTAATCCCTCCGGATCATCCCCTGACGAAAGGCGCATCGTGAAGAAAGCACTCTCCCTAATCGCAGCCGTGACCCTGGCACTAACAATGACCGCTTGCGACGGAGGCGATACCACGACAGTCGAAGATGACGCCACCATGACGACCACCGTGGAGAACACCCAGGACGAGAACGTCCAGGCCGCGGACACCGAAGCCGAGCAAGCCGAAGCCGAGCAGGCCGAGGACCGCGCAGCTGGCTATGAATCGTGGCTAAAGGAACAGTTTGGCGTCGAATCCTTCACGGAAGTCCTTATGAACGACCCCAGCCTGTGGGCCGGATACATCAATGGCTTTGAGGCAAACCGTGACCGTATGCATGTTCGCCTTCAGGTCGATCGGAACGATCCAGCAGACGAAGCTTTGGGCGAGCAGGCCGCGGCCGCAATCGCCAGTTTGATCCGTACGGGCAACCCAGACCCTCGTGTCTCAGGCGTGGATTGGGTTGTCGTCGACGACGGTGCGGGCGTCGTTATCGCACAGGAATCTGTCTAAACCCCCCTAACCGCGAACTACTTGCCCGGCGCAGCGAGGGCTTTGTTTGCACGATCAGATCCCCAGCCCGTGCGGTCCTGAGCATCGCGTTTTGAGGACAGTGGTGGGTCGAGCTGGTCGAGTTGTCTGACGTCGTCCACAACGCGTTCGGGGTTGCGTACGGCGATCCCGAAGTCGGGCGGTGCGTGATCTCCGTCTGCGGCCGGTTCGATTTCGGCCCGCAACGCTCCGCCAGCGAACGCCCGCAGGTGGAACGTGCCCGCGAGTGGTTCGCGATCACCTGGCGGACAGTGCTGCCGGAGGCCGCCGTGGCGGTCTTTGTTCACGGTCAGGTAGGCGCTGCCGCCAGAGGCGGGAGCAAACTGGTCCTTATTTCGAACCCGTATTGAGGAGCCACCGACGGTCCGACGCCTAGCGCCGGTTCCGCCGGGTCCGAAGGTGCGTGATTCGGTGCCCTTTGACAGTTGGTCGATAGCGAGAACCGCGGCCCCGGTGCGAAATAGCGGTCTGATGATCCCGGAGTGGACGACGCTGAAGTCGTCCGCGCTGTTGGATGACGAGCCGAACATTGGAACCAGTTCTCCGAGGGAGTCGATCACCATCACGGCGGGAGGGCAATCCTGGGCTTCGTCCACGACGCCGTGGGCCTCGAGCCGTTCCTCGGGTTCGACGTATCGGAACTGGTCGAGCTCGCCGAGGGTGTCGGCGGCGAGTCCGAGGGAGAGCAGGCGGGTGATGATCGACGCGCCGCCGTTGTGGTCGAGGTCGATCATGAGAACCCTCTGTCTCGCGTTGAGGGCTTCGGCGGAGGCGGCAAGCGCGACCCAGGTCTTGCCCGATTCGGGATCCCCAAAGATCAGGTTGAACTGTCCTGAGTAGAACAGTCGGTGCCCGTCGGTGCGGGTCCCGAAGGCCGGTTCGGGTGATCCTGGGGTGGTTCCGGCGGGTAGCCCGGCCACGTCGGCGTACCGGGCGCGCAGTGGGTTCGGTTCTCCCTGCTCAGTGTGGTCCGGGACCGGTCCGGGACCACCAGGACCAGAGTGGTCCTTGGTCCTGGACCGCGGGGGTGAGGATCACCAGGACCACTCTCCGTCTCGGCGTGCTTGGTGTCGGTCGCGATGGTCATAGTTCGCCCCTTCGGGCGCGGTTGAGGCGGTCGACGATTCCGCGAAGCTTGCTACCGCCCTCGACGACAAGGTTCCACAGCTCCTCTTCCGATCCGGTGCCGTGGGCGTCCACTAGAGCTTGCCCATGGGACTCAATGGTCCGGCGTAGTGCGGCGGCGATGACCGGGGCGGCGTAAGCGTGCAGAGCCTCGGGGTAACCGCCCGCGGTCGCCGCGGCGATCAGCTCAGCGCGGACGGCAATCACAGCTTGCCCGGTGCGGGTGAGTTCATCGAGGATGATCTCCGGACCGACCAAGCCGTCGCGAGCGCGGTCGGCGATCGCCTCCCACACACGCCACGGTGAGGCGGTGTCGAGGTCCTCGGGCGTCACCAGGGCGGCCAAGGCGATGATCGCCGCGGGGCGGGCCTGTAGGGCGGCAGAGAGCAGCATTCGCGCCGCGCCTGTGGTGGGCGGGGAGTCGGCATCGGCTGGCGCGGCGGTAGTGGGCCGCGCAGACTCTCGAAAGGACTGTCGATGTTCTGAGTCGAGCAGATCGAACCGTTCTCGACGCGGTCGCGCCGGGGGAAACAGCTAGGGGGCTAGTGGCAGCGCTGCGGCTGTGGGGGGGCGCCTCCGGTGGTAGAGCGTGACCAGCGGGCCCCCCGATGCTGCGAACGCGCAGAAGCTCGGGCGAACTACGCGAGAGCTAATCGCGGAACTAGCGCAGGCGATTCAGGCGGACGGCAATGGGTGAGAGGGCGCGGATCAGGCGGCGCGGCGTCGGGTCAGTCACTTCCTGCACGACGAAGAGCGGTGCACGTTGGCGGTACCAACCGCGCGTCCCTGCGGACCCAGGTAACCCATCTTCTGGACCCGTGCAGCGAGGGCGCGGTGGATTTCGGACAGCGTCAGAGGCAGAAGACGCGCTAGCCGAGGCGCGTCGCCACGCGGCTGCTGGGGCGAACCTCGCAGCATCCAAACCAACGTTCCAGGCGTACGCAGATAGCTGGCTGGAGGGGCTCGACCTGGAAGCAGCGACCCCCGCGGGATACCGCAGAAATCTCCGAAAACACACCTACCCACAGATCGGGTCGACCCCGGTGGACAAAGTCACAGCAGCCCAGCTCGCACGTCTATACTGCCTGCTGGCAGCGGGCCCGCCGAAGGGCGCGGGGCTGGCACCGGTGACGGTCCGCAAGGTGCACGTGACCATCGGGGCGGTGTTCGACGCCGCGCTCGATGAGGGGTTTGTGGTCGTCAACCCGGCGCGCAAGCGTGCAGCGCGGCCGCCATCCGCGAAGGCGGTGAAAGCCAGCAGAGGAGAGGCGCAAGTGTGGACCGCCCCACAGTTGCGTGCGTTCCTGGGCTGGGCCCGCGAGTACAAGGGCGCGGACGCGACACTCTGGGAGGTGTACGCGGCCACTGGGTGCCGTCGGTCTGAGGTGCTTGCGTTGCGCTGGTCCGACGTGGACCTACGTGGCCGACGGGTGAAGGTCCGCCAGGTTGTCGACTCGGTGACGCGGGAGATGAAGGGCACGAAGTCGGGCGGGCTCGTGTTATCGACAACGATGAGTCGACGGTGGCATCCCTCAGGGCGTGGCGCGCGCACCGCGGATCGTTGTCGCTCGACTTTGTGTGGGGTGATGGCCTCGTCTTCGGGGATCTGGAGGGCGGCGTGCGGAACGTCAATTCGGTGTCGCTGATATTCACCTACCGAGTCCGTAAGGCGCGGAAGATGCTCGGCGCGGACGCCCTGCCGGCGCTCACCTTGCACGGTCTCAGGCACACCCATGCGACGTTGCTGCTGGAGGCGGAGGAAAACCCAAAGGTGTTCCAGGAGAGGCTCGGTCACGCCTCGATCACGATCACCATGGACATCTACGCCCACGTCACCGCGACGATGCAGTGCAGCGCGGCGGACCGATTCGGGGCCCTGCTCGGCGGCTAGGAACGGCCGCTATTGCAGGAACCGTTGCATGGGCCGAAACGAAAACGGCGGGCGACTCGCACAATGTGCAGGTCACCCGCC
>NZ_JAALDX010000281.1:0-5143 GCF_014145095.1 Dietzia sp. SLG310A2-38A2
GGCGGGATGGGACGAGCTGGACGAGGGGTACCGGCCCGCGACGTGTCATGGAGGGCTGTACGCCATTCCTGCCGCGGTGGCGGAGGCCGAGGTCACCGGTGCGTCGGTCGACGACCTGCTCAACGCGGTGGTCGTGGGGTACGAGGTCGCCACAGCGGTGGCCAGGGCGTTTCCCGCCCCTCGTCCGCTCACCCTGCATCCGCACGCGACGCTGTCGCCGATCGGTGCCGCCGCGGCGGTCACCTGGCTCAGGACGCGGAACGGTGCGACCATCCTCGGCGCGGTGGACGCGGCGGCCACGATGAGCATGGCCGGCCCGTTCCGTCACGCCACGGTGGGAGCCCAGGTCCGCAACGTCTGGGCCGGGGGAGGAGCAGTGCTGGGATTCCTCGCCTCCGACGCCGCCGCAGCAGGCCTCGGTGGGGACGCCGTGACGCTCTTCGACATCTTCAGTTCGACCTATGGGCAGAGCGTCGACCTCGCAGAGCTGGCAGCCGAGCGTGACTCGTGGGCGATCGTCGACGGCTACCACAAGCGCTACGCCGCCTGTCAGTACACCCACGCCGCCCTCGAGTGCGCGCTGGAGATCACCGGCGGAGCGCCGCTCCCGTCCCCCGAGGACGTCGTGGCGATCGACGTGGCCACCCATCCGCTGGCGATGGCCCTCGACGAGCGCGCCCCGACCACGGCCCTGGGTGGGAAGTTCTCCGTTCCGCACGTCGTCGCGGCGGTCCTGGCGTCGGGGTCCGGTGACGCCCGGGTCTTCGCCTCCGGGGGTCTGGGCGACCCCACCGTCGCAGCACTGCGTGATCGGGTGCGCCTGACGCCGTACGAGTCCCTGCCCGAGCCGCCTCACGACCGTCCCGCCAGGGTGACGGTCCGATTCGCCGACGGGTCGCGGCGCGACGCCGAATGCCTCAGCGCCGTCGGCGGTCCGGACAGACCGCTGGGCGAGGCCGAGGTACTACAGAAGGCGGCGGACCTCACGTCCCGGCACCTTCCCGACTTCGCCGGCGTCGCAGCGCAGATCGTGAACGGAGAGGTGGCGGGGGACGAACCCTGGGCGGCAGTCCTGGCCGCACTCGTCCCGGAGGCCGGGCGATGAACGACAACCCGACTCATGTGTCCGACGGCGGAATGTCTCTGTCCGAGAAGCTGGTGGCCGCGGCCGCGGAGGCGATGACCTCGGTCCCCGACACCGTCATGGCGTCCGCCAGGCTCCATCTGCTCGACAGCCTGGGAGTCGGGATCCTGGGATCCGTCAGCGGTCCTGTCAGGACCGTCACCAGCATCGCCGACTCCGCCGGTCACGGTCCCTGCACTGTGCTCGGTCGAGAGGACGGCGCCCCCGCCCCGGTCGCGGCACTGGCCAACGGCACCCTCATCCACTCCCTGGAATTCGACGACACCCACGTCGCCTCGGTGATGCACGGGAGCTCGACCCTCACGTCGGCGGCGCTGGCCGCAGCCGAGTCCAGTGGCGCGGACGGCGACCGGATGACCGCCGCGTACGCCGTCGGGTGGGAGGTTCTCATCCGGATGGGCCTGGCCAGTCCCGGAACCCTGCAGTCCCGCGGATTCCAGACCACGAGCGCCGCCGGTCCGTTCGCCGCCGCACTCGTGTCGATCCTGATCCGAGGGGACACCCACAACGGCGCCGACGCCCTCGGCATCGCCGGCAGCCAACCCGGCGGGACGTTCGCATTCCTCGCGGAGGGGGCGACGGTCAAGGCCGCACAGCCGGCGTGGGCCGCACACTCGGGACTGTGGGCGGCGGAACTCGCCCGGGCTGGGATAACCGGGCCGTCGAGGGTGCTCGACGGCGACCACGGCTTCTACACCCTGTTCGCGGACGACCCCGGAGCGCCGGCCAGGCTCGACGCACTGCTGGGGGACCTCGGTGAGAAATGGCACCTCCCGGACGCCGCGTACAAGCTGATCCCGTGTTGTCATTTCATCCATCCGTTCGTGGAGGCCGTCGAGCAGTTGCTCGCGGAGGGCCTCCGGCCGTCGGACATCGACAGTCTCCACTGTCACGTCCCCGCCGGCGCCGCCCCGGTGATCGCCGAACCGTGGGGCGCCAGGCAGGTACCTCCCAGCGGGCACGATGCGCGGTGGAGCCTCCCGTACATCCTCGCGGCGCGGTTGGTCGACGGCGAGGTCAGGAACTCCCTGTTCACCGACCCGATCGGCGGGGAGCGGGCCGCCGTGGCCGGCAGGATGACCTACGAGCTCTGGGACGACTCCGGGTTCCCCGCCCGGTATCCGGCTCGTGTCGACGCGCGGACCGGGGACGGGCGCGTGCACACGGCAACCGTCCGCGACGTCCTCGGTGGGGCCGGGCGACCGGTCCCCGAAGCGGCGATCCGCGCGAAAGCCGACAGGAACCTGCGCCTGTCTGGTTGGACGGCGGACGAGGCGGCGGTGTTGATCGAACTGCTGGTGGACACCCCGTCCCTGGACCTGCCCGCGCTGAGCGCTCGGTTGAGGGGGACGGACGGGATCGACCACCGGTAGCCACTCAGGTCGCGTCGCTCGGGCTCGCCGCGTGATCGAATAGCGCTCACGAGCCTGGGAGATCCGTGGTAACCCTTGGCGTAGTCGCGGGGGTCTTCCCCGGTCGAGGGCCAGAGCGACAGGAATCTCACCGATGCGCACCACCGCAATTCGCTCCATGGCACTGTCAGGGCTGGGCGCACTACGGGCGGGCACCGTGGCGCTCGTCGTCGCGGCGGGGCTCTGGCCCGCGCTGCCCGCGGCATATGCCGCTCCCGCGGAGCCGATTGTGGACGGCAGCGGTGTCACGGTCCCCGGGTGCACCCTGCCCTATGTCCAAGGCGTGAATGCCAGTTGCTTTGGTGTGGACCTGAGCGGCTACGACCTCTCCACGCCACCGTTCGTCGACGTGCTCTGGGTGAGTGGAGAGTTCGAACGCGCGAACATGGAGGGGCGCACATTCCCCGTAGGCACCGATTTCTCCGGTGCTGACCTGGCTGCCGCGAATCTGCGATCGGTCTCCGCCGTCGGCGCGTACTTCAACAACGCCGGTATGCAGATGCTGGACGCGACGGGCGCAACGCTCACCGGCGCCCGGTTGTGGCAGACCAATGCACGGGACGCGACATTCGCTGACGCGGATCTGACCAACGCGCAGTTCACCATGGCCGACCTGACGGGTGCGGACTTCACGGGCGCGGATCTGACGGGCGCGAGGATCTACGCCGATGTCACAGGTGCGATCTTCACCGACGCCATCGGGGTGGATCTGGCGGGTTCCACCGGCACGCCGCTCGCAGGCCCTCCCGGGTACACGCCTCCGCCTCCGCCCCCGGCGCCGGACAGTGGACCGATCTCATTGGGAGCGACGGCGGAGAAGGGGTACGCCGCGTGGACGCTGAACACCACCTGGACGAACAGGTCCAGCACCTCATCGTTCGAGTGCTCCTTCGAGGCCCGTCCGACCGACGCGGACGGCAACTACACCAACCTCGCCCCGTATCCGGGGCCCACTGTCACCGTCGCCCCGAACAGCACGGTCGAGTTGGTGCAGAATGCCGGGGTCGGACCGCTTGGTATCGAATGGCAGTGCACGGGTGGGGACGGCACCACCGACAGCCGGTTGTTGGCCACGACCTACTACCTGGGGCTCGTACCACCCACGCAGGTGACTATTCCGGAACCCGACCCCGATATCTCGGAGCCGCCACCCGGGGTCCCGGCGCCCGGATTCGGATCGTCGGTTCTGACACTGTTCGGAAGCAGTGAGGCTGGAAAAGAAGGGCTCCGGAGAGGAAGTTCGACGGAGATCTCCATCGCCTCACACCAGCCGATGAGCTCGCCATGAGCTGCAGCGCAGTGGTGCCCCCGGTCGGACTCGAACCGACACTGGACGGGTTTTGAATCCGTTGCCTCTGCCAATTGGGCTACGGGGGCGAACGCGGCGAGCCGCTGGTCGGAAAGTCTAACCGACGACCGGTGAGCGGCTGTCCGACGCCCGCCCTAGAGTGGCCGTGTGAGCACCACGAGCCAGACCGCCGAAGCCAGTTCCGCCGCCACCACCGCGTCCACCGTCGCCGAGGCACACGGGCCCACCCGTCTGTTGCTCCTCGACGGGCACTCGCTGGCGTTCCGCGCGTTCTACGCCCTTCCCGCGGAGAACTTCTCCACGGCCTCCGGGCAGCACACCAACGCGGTCTACGGATTCCTCTCGATGGTCGCCAACCTGGTCACCACCGAGGAGCCCACCCACCTGGCGGTGGCGTTCGACGTCTCTCGGGCGACCCTGCACCGGACGGCCGAGTACCCGGAGTACAAGTCCACGCGCTCGGCGGCCCCTGAGGAGTTCAAGGGACAGGTCGAGTTGATCCAGGAAGCCCTGGTGGCACTCGGGGTCCGCACGCTGTCGCTGGAGGGTCACGAGGCCGACGACATCATCGCGACCCTGGCCACCCAGGCGGCAGGGGCCGACACCCTCATCTGCACGGGGGACCGCGACGCGTTGCAGTTGGTCTCCGACGCGGTGACCGTGCTCTACCCGGTCAAGGGAGTCTCGGAGCTCGCCCGCTTCACCCCGGAGTCGGTCGAGGCGAAGTACGGGGTGACACCTGCCCAGTACCCGGACGTGGCCGCGCTCCGAGGCGACACCTCCGACAATCTGCCCGGGGTTCCCAAGGTCGGCGACAAGACGGCGGCGAAGTGGATCGTCCAGTACGGCAGCCTGTCGGAACTCATCGCTCACGCGGACGAGGTCAAGGGCAAGGTGGGGGAGAGCTTCCGCGAGCACCTCCCACAGGTGCAGCTCAACCGGCGCATCACCGAACTCACCCGGGACCTCGACCTCGGCGTGCAGCTCGACGAACTCACCCGGCGCCTGCCCGAGCGGGCGGACGTCAACGCTCTGTTCGACAGGCTGGAGTTCGGCCCCCAGGCCCGCGACCGGTTCCTCTCCGCCTTCCTCCCGGAGGGCGCACCCGAGCCGGTGCCGGAGATCGAGATCGAGCAGGCCGCGGTGCTGCGGGCGGGTGAGATCTCGGACTGGCTCGCGGCCCACGCGCCGGCCGGGAGTCGGCACGGCCTCGTCGTCGTCGGTCCCTCACGACCGGGCGCGGGGGACGCGCAGTCGGTCACCGTGGCCGCGGCGGGA
>NZ_JAALDX010000281.1:5215-12076 GCF_014145095.1 Dietzia sp. SLG310A2-38A2
GCACGTATCGACCCCGCCGACGACCAGGCTCTACAGGCGTGGTTGGCCGACGACGCGGTGTCAAAGGCAGTACATGATGCCAAGGCCGCCACCCACGCCCTGATGGGCCGGGACCTTCGTCTGGGCGGTGTGACGCTGGACGTGGCACTCGCCGCATACCTCGTCCGACCCGGTCAGCGCAGTTATGGACTGGCGGAGTTGTTCCAGCGCCATCTGCAGCGTGAGCTCCCGGAGCCCGAGGCGGCGGAGAAGCAACTGTCGCTCCTGGACGAGGTCGACGAGTCGGAGGCCGAGCAGCAGGCGGCCAACGCGGCGGCGACCCGTGCCCGGGCCGTCATCGACCTCGCCGAGCGGCTCGACGTGGAGCTAAAGCAGGTGCACGGGGCGACGCTGCTCGCGGATATGGAATTGCCGCTCGTGCCGGTGCTCGCGAGGATGGAGTCGATCGGCATAGCGGTCGACTCGTCGGCCCTTGACGACCTGCGCGACGGGTTCGCCGACCGCGGGCGTGACGCGGCGGAGGCGGCCTACGCCGCGATCGGGGGCGAGCAGATCAACCTCGGCTCGCCCAAGCAGCTCCAGGTGGTGCTGTTCGACACCCTCGGGATGCCCAAGACCAAGAAGACCAAGACCGGGTACACCACCGACGCCAAGGCGCTGGAGGAGCTGCTCGCCAAGGAGACCGGGGACACCCCGGGGCGCGCCTTCCTCGAGGCACTGCTCCTGCACCGCGAGGCGACCAAGATGCGCACCACCGTCGAGGGGCTGATCAAGACCATCGGCGACGACGGGCGCATCCACACCACGTTCAACCAGACGGTCGCCGCGACCGGACGGTTGTCCTCCACTGATCCGAATCTGCAGAACATCCCGGTCCGCACGGAGGACGGCCGACGCATCCGCAAGTCGTTCGTCGTGGGTGAGGGCTACGACTGCCTGCTCACGGCCGACTACAGCCAGATCGAGATGCGCGTGATGGCGCACCTGTCCGGTGACGAAGGCCTGATCGAGGCGTTCCGGACCGGCGAGGACCTGCACTCCTTCGTCGGATCCCGGGCGTTCGGGGTCCCGATCGACCAGGTCACCCCCGAGCTCCGGCGCCGGGTCAAGGCCATGAGCTACGGGCTCGCCTACGGACTCAGCGCGTTCGGGCTGGCCGCGCAGCTCGGGATCAGCCAGACCGAGGCCCGCGAGCAGATGGACGCGTACTTCTCCCGCTTCGGCGGGGTCCGCGACTACCTGCACACCGTGGTGGATCAGGCCCGTCGGGACGGCTACACCGAAACCCTCTTCGGCCGTCGGCGCTACCTCCCCGAGCTGAACTCGGACAACCGGCTCAAGCGCGAGAACGCCGAGCGGGCCGCTCTCAACGCACCCATCCAGGGTTCCGCCGCGGACATCATCAAGGCGGCGATGCTCAGGGTGGACGCCGACCTCGACGAGCGGGGACTGCAGAGCCGTCTGCTGCTGCAGGTCCACGACGAACTGGTCCTCGAGGTGGCGAAGGGGGAACTCGAGGAGGTCCGCGAGCTCGTCGTCGACCGGATGTACTCCGCCATCGAACTCAACGTCCCGCTGGACGTCTCCACGGGCACGGGGCCCGACTGGGACTCCGCCGCGCACTGAGTAACCAGTGAGGTAACCAGTGAGTTACCACTGACGCCAAATGTGGGCGATGCGTTTTGTGGTGCTCGGCGTATGCCCTAGGTTCATTGCAGATTCGGCTACCCGACGCCTGAAAGGGCACGCACATGACCCTCACCTCACGGCGCGGCCTCCGTGCCGCACTGGCACTGACCGCCACCGCGGCCCTCGCCCTCACCGGCTGCACGACCAACACCGAGGGGCCCGAGGACTCGGGGGAGCCCAGGCAGGAGGTCTCGCTCGAGGCGGACGACGAGATCGCCGCCCTCGTGCCGGCCGAGATCCGCGAGAAGGGCGTGCTGGTGATCGGCACCAACCCGCCGTACGCGCCCAACGAGTTCAAGAACGAGCAGGGTGAGATCGTCGGCTTCGACATCGACGTGATGACCGCCGCCGCCGAGCTGATGGGGTTGCGCGCGGAGTTCCGGGAGTCCGACTTCGAGAAGATCATCCCGGCGATCGAGGGCGGCACCATGGACATGGGCGCGTCGTCGTTCACCGTCAACGACGAGCGGCTGCAGACCGTCGACTTCGTCACCTACTTCGAGGCCGGAATCCAGTGGGCATCGGCGGCGGGCACCGACGTGGACCCCGACGATGCGTGTGGCCTGAGCGTGGCGGTCCAGCGCACCACGGTCTCCGACCAGGAGGACGTGCCCGCCCGCAGCGAGGCGTGCGTCGCCGCCGGCAATCCCGCGATCGAGAAGGTCCAGTTCGACTCCCAGGACGAGGCCTCCACCGCCGTGGCGCTGGGCAAGGTCGACGCCATGTCCGCCGACTCGCCCGTCTCGGCGTACGCCGTCAAGCAGTCCGAGGGCAAGATGCAGCTGGCCGGCGACGTCTTCGACTCCGCCCCCTACGGCTGGCCCGTGCGCAAGGGGTCCGAACTGGCCGCCGCGCTCGAGGCCGCAGCGGACAAGCTCATCGAGACCGGTGACTTCGAGAAGATCGCCCAGAACTGGGGCCTTGAGGACGGGTTGATCGACGACGCCGAGATCCGGAAGGGCTGAGTGACCGGTCGGTGAGCACCGCGCAGAACGGCGCCTCGGCCCCCCGAGACGCTCCTGATCCCATCGAGGCGGTGCCGCTCCGGCACCCGTGGCGGTGGGCTTCGGCGACCATCGTCCTGGTTCTGGTGTTCCTCTTTATCTGGGGCGCCGCGACCAACCCTGCCTACGGATGGGGCACCTACGGCCGCTACCTGTTCGACACCCGGTTCGGCATGGCGGTGTTCTACACCATCGCGCTGACGGTGCTGTCGATGGTCCTCGCTGTGATCCTGGGGGTCATCCTCTCGGTGATGCGCATGAGCAGCAACCCTGTGCTCAAGGCCGTGGCCTGGGTGTACCTGTGGATCTTCCGCGGGACCCCCATCTACGTGCAGCTGCTGTTCTGGGGCCTGATCTTCACGCTGTACCGGCAGGTCCAGTTCGGCATTCCCTTCACCGACTTCCAGATCGTGCGCTTCGACGACACGATGGTGTTGTACTCGGCGTTCTGGCTGGCAGTGGTGGGTCTGGCCATGAACGAGGCCGCCTACATGGCCGAGATCGTGCGGGCGGGTATCTCGTCCGTTCCGGAGGGACAGGCCGAGGCCTCCACTGCGCTCGGCATGTCGTGGGGTCAGACCATGCGCCGGACGATCCTGCCGCAGGCCATGCGGGTGATCATCCCGCCGACCGGCAACGAGCTGATCTCGCTGCTCAAGACCACCTCGCTCGTCGTGGCCATCCCGTTCTCGGGTGAACTCTACGGTCAGGCCCGCGACATCTCCGGGGTCAACTTCCAGATCATCCCGCTGCTGCTGGTGGCGGCCACCTGGTACCTGGTGATCACCAGCGTGCTCATGGTGGGCCAGCACTTCCTCGAGAAGCAATTCTCGCGGGGCGCCACCCGCCAGCTCACGGCGAAACAGCTGCGGGCGCTGGCCGAGGCGGACGGCCTCACCCCCTCCGGGCTCGCCGCGGCCAGAGGGACCGACCAGTCGGGAGGGATGCCATGACTCCGATGGTCAGGGCCGAGCAGGTCTGCAAGAGTTTCGGCTCACTGAGGGTGCTCAAGGGCATCGACATCGAGGTGGCCGCCGGAGAGGTGCTGTGCCTGGTCGGCCCGTCAGGGTCCGGCAAGTCCACCTTCCTCCGGTGCATCAACCACCTCGAGCGTGTCGATGCCGGTCGGCTGTACGTCGACGGCGACCTGGTGGGGTACCGGGAGAAGGGCGACAAGCTCTACGAGATCTCGCCCAGGCACGCGGCCAGGCAGCGGCGGGACATCGGGATGGTGTTCCAGCACTTCAACCTGTTCCTGCACCGCACCGCCCTGGAGAACGTCATCGAGGCGCCGATGCTGGTCAAAGGTGAGTCGAGGGCCGAGGCCACCGAGCGGGCCGGGGCCCTGCTGGAGAAGGTCGGGCTCTCGGCAAAGGCGGACGCCTACCCGGCGCAGCTGTCCGGTGGTCAACAGCAGCGGGTGGCGATCGCCCGCGCGCTGGCGATGGAGCCCAAGCTCATGCTGTTCGATGAGCCCACGTCAGCGCTGGACCCCGAACTGGTCGGTGAGGTCCTGGGCGTCATGCGGGATCTCGCGGACGCCGGCATGACCATGATCGTGGTCACCCACGAGATGGGCTTCGCCCGGGAGGTCGCGGACACGATCGCCTTCATGGACGACGGAGTCGTGGTCGAGTCCGGGCGCCCGTCCGAGGTGCTCGGGGCCCCCCGGCACCAGCGGACGCAGGACTTCCTGTCCAAGATCCTGTAGCCGGCGCCACGATCCCGCAGCCGGCGGTCAGGAGAGCGTGGCCACGAAGATGGCGGTGCCGGGGAAGACACTGCCGCGCATCGGGCTCCACTGCCCCCATTCGCGGTCCAGCCATTCCGGCCACTCGGGCTCGATCAGGTCCTGGACCACGAATCCGGCACCGACCAGTTCCCGGATCCGGTCGCCCACCGTGCGGTGGTGTTCGACGTAGGTCAGGCCGCCCTCCTCGTCGTACTCGGTGTAGGGCGTCCGGTCGAAGTAGGGGAACGCGGCCACGAGTCCCTCGGGGCCCGGATCGTCACGAAAGATCCACCGCATCGGGTGGTTGACGGAGAAGACGAACCGGCCGCCGGGTCGGAGCACGCGTGCCGCCTCCGCCATGACCCCGGCGGTGTCCGCCACGAAGGGGATGGCCCCGAACGCGGAGAACGCGACGTCGAAACTGTCGGCGGCGAACGGCAGGCGGCCGGCATCGGCCTGGATCAGCGGCACCCCGGCTGCCGGACCCGTCGACCTGCCGGCGGCCTCGGCGCCCACGCGGAGCATCCCGGCGGAGAGGTCGACGGCGACGGCGCGGGCACCGCGGCCGGCGATCCACCGGGAGCACGGCGCGGAACCGCAGCCGATCTCCAGGACGTCGCGGCCCGCGACGTCACCGAGGAGAGCCCAGTCGCCCTCGTGCAGGCCCTCGGGACACCACACGAACTCCCCGTCGGGGGAGTGGGCACCGAGGAAGTCGCCGTGTTCATCGTGGTACTCGACCGCTTCGGTATCCCACCACGTGCGGGAGGCACGGACGGACTCACCGTGGTCGGGGGGGTTTGTGGACGTCACGCTGGCAGAGTACAGTTGACCGTCGCGTGCGTACACGCTCGCGAACATCTGTCCACCTACGATTCCTATCCACTCCGGAGCACCCCACCCTATGACCACCAAAACCACCTCGCCGCAGGTAGCCGTCAACGACATCGGCTCCGCGGAGGACTTCCTCGCCGCCATCGACGCCACGATCAAGTACTTCAACGATGGCGACATCGTCGAGGGCACGATCGTCAAGGTCGACCGCGACGAGGTCCTGCTCGACATCGGATACAAGACCGAGGGTGTCATCCCCTCGCGCGAACTTTCCATCAAGCACGATGTCGACCCCGGTGAGGTCGTCGAGGTGGGCGACGAGGTCGAGGCCCTGGTCCTGACCAAGGAGGACAAGGACGGCCGTCTGATCCTGTCCAAGAAGCGCGCCCAGTACGAGCGCGCCTGGGGCACGATCGAGGAGCTCAAGGAGAAGGACGAGGCCGTCAAGGGCACCGTCATCGAGGTCGTCAAGGGCGGCCTGATCCTCGACATCGGCCTCCGTGGCTTCCTCCCCGCCTCCCTGGTGGAGATGCGCCGCGTCCGCGACCTCCTGCCGTACGTGGGCCAGGAGCTCGAGGCCAAGATCATCGAGCTGGACAAGAACCGCAACAACGTCGTGCTGTCGCGTCGTGCATGGCTCGAGCAGACCCAGTCCGCGGTCCGCTCCGAGTTCCTGCACCAGCTGCAGAAGGGCCAGGTCCGCAAGGGCGTCGTGTCCTCGATCGTCAACTTCGGTGCGTTCGTCGACCTCGGCGGCGTCGACGGTCTCGTCCACGTGTCCGAGCTGTCCTGGAAGCACATCGATCACCCGTCCGAGGTCGTCGAGGTGGGCCAGGAGGTCACCGTCGAGGTCCTCGACGTCGACCTGGACCGCGAGCGCGTCTCGCTGTCGCTCAAGGCCACCCAGGAGGATCCGTGGCGGCACTTCGCCCGGACCCACGCGATCGGTCAGATCGTGCCGGGCAAGGTCACCAAGCTCGTCCCGTTCGGCGCCTTCGTGCGCGTCGACGAGGGCATCGAGGGCCTCGTCCACATCTCCGAGCTGGCCGAGCGCCACGTCGAGGTCCCGGACCAGGTCGTCACGGTCAACGACGACGCCATGGTCAAGGTCATCGACATCGACCTCGACCGTCGCCGTATCTCGCTCTCGCTCAAGCAGGCGGACGAGGACTACACGGAGGAGTTCGACCCGTCGAAGTACGGCATGGCCGACAGCTACGACGAGGCCGGCAACTACATCTTCCCCGAGGGCTTCGATCCCGAGACCAACGAATGGCTCGAGGGCTTCGAGAAGCAGCGTGAGGAGTGGGAGAACCGCTACGCGGAGGCCGAGCGTCGTCACAAGATGCACACCGGTCAGATCGAGAAGGGTCGCGCCGCTGCCGCGGAGGCCGCGGAGGCCGCGCCGACCAACTACTCGTCTGAGTCCGCTCCGTCGTCCGCCCGCCCCGCTGCTGCGGAGACCAGTCAGGCCGAGTCGACCGGTGGCTCGCTGGCGTCCGACGAGCAGCTGGCCGCCCTGCGGGCGAAGCTCGCCGGCGGTGAGTGACCTCGCGGCCTGACGGCGCCCACGGGCGCCCGACGGCCCGGGCCACGGCCCCA
>NZ_JAALDX010000282.1:0-13868 GCF_014145095.1 Dietzia sp. SLG310A2-38A2
GGCGGCGACCGCCCGCGCCGCCCGGCCCACCGTCGGAGCCAAGGAGGAGGCCGAGGCGTTGCTCACCGCGACCGGAGACGACGCCCCGAGCAACGCACTGGTGCGCGCCACGCTGCTGGGCATCGACCTGCCGGGCCAGGAGCACCTGCTCACCGGTCCGTGTGAGCGGTACCTCGACAACGTGACCGCACTGTGGAAGGCCCGGTCGGGCGACCTCGCCAAGACCGTCGCCGCAGGGCTCTTCCCTGCGTGGTCCGTGGACGCCGACACCGTGGCCCGGTTCGAGGCCGTGATCGCGGATACCTCCCAGCCGGCAGGCCTGCGCCGGATCCTCGCCGAGCAGACCGCGGACCTGACCCGCGCTCTCGAGGCCCGCGCCGTGGACGCTGCAGCCGCGGACTGAGCTGACAAGCGGCCCCGCGCCGCAGGGCGTCGACCCTGTTCGCGTGGACCCAGTCCGCCCGCGAGAGTTCACCGCCAGTCGACCCGTCATCCCACGGTGTGGGCCGGATGAATCGAGAACTCGCCGGTTCGGTGAGGGTTGACTCGAACGCACTCGTGCGTGATGATTCCGTCAACCCTGACGTTCGAGGCAGATCGGTGCCGACGGGGGCCTTTGGTGTCTTTTGACGCGAGAGGAGGGCCGGGAACCGTTCGCGACCCGTGCACGCGCGGCATCCGTGACTCCGTGACGCCGCCACGCGTGAGGCCATAGGGTCCGCACATGCCCGAGAGCACATCCACGAAGTGAGGACGTCGAATGTTCCACAAGGTTCTGGTGGCCAATCGCGGTGAGATCGCGATCCGCGCCTTTCGGGCATCGTACGAGCTGGGCGCGAAAACGGTCGCGGTGTTCCCGCACGAGGACCGCAACTCCCCGCACCGACTGAAGGCCGATGAGTCGTATCAGATCGGGGAGCCCGGCCATCCGGTGCGGGCGTACTTGTCGATCGAGGAAATCATCGCGGTGGCGCAGCGATCCGGCGCGGATGCGATCTATCCGGGATACGGATTCTTGTCGGAGAACCCGGATCTCGCGTCGGCGTGCGCGTCGGCGGGAATCGCGTTCGTCGGCCCGCCTGCGTCGGTCCTGGAGTTGGCAGGAAACAAGGCGCGTGCAGTGGCGGCGGCGCGCGAGGCGGGCCTGCCGGCCCTCGCCTCGTCCGCGCCCTCAGCAGATCCCGACGAGCTCGTCGCGGCAGCACAGGACATGACATTCCCCGTGTTCGTCAAGGCGGTGGCCGGTGGCGGCGGTCGAGGGATGCGTCGGGTGGCAGCGGTCGAGGAGTTGGCGGACGCGATCAGCGCGGCATCGCGGGAGGCGGAGTCGGCGTTCGGCGACCCGACGATGTTCCTCGAGCAAGCAGTGATCAACCCGCGACACATCGAAGTGCAGATCCTGGCCGACACCAGGGGCGAGGTCATCCACCTGTTCGAGCGCGACTGCAGTCTGCAGCGCCGCCACCAGAAGGTGATCGAGCTTGCTCCGGCGCCGAACCTCTCGCAGGAGATGCGCGAGAGGATATGCGCCGACGCGGTCGCGTTCGCCCACCACATCGGCTACTCGGGGGCCGGCACGGTCGAATTTCTGGTGGACGAGAGTGGACAGCACAGGTTCGTCGAGATGAATCCGCGCATCCAGGTCGAGCACACCGTGACCGAGGAGATCACCGATGTCGATCTGGTGCAGTCGCAGTTGCGGATCGCATCGGGCGAGTCACTGAACGACCTCGGGCTCGCTCAGGACCAGCTGACGATCCGCGGCGCGGCGCTCCAGTGCCGGATCACCACCGAGGATCCGACCAACGGCTTCCGACCGGACACTGGGCGGATCGCCGCCTACCGCGCCCCGGGCGGGGCGGGTGTGCGGTTGGACGGCGGTGTGGCCCTCGGTGCCGAAGTGTCCGCACACTTCGACTCGATGCTGGTGAAGCTGACGTGTCGCGGGCGGGATTTCGAGACCGCGTTCGCACGGGCGCGCCGGGCGATCGCCGAATTCCGTATCCGGGGAGTGGCCACGAACGTCCCGTTCCTGCAGGCGGTGCTCGACGACCCGGACTTACAGGCGGGTCGGGCCACGACCTCGTTCATCGAGGACCGTCCGGGGTTACTGACCGCGCGGCCGTCGGCCGATCGCGGAACGAGGATCCTGAACTACCTCGCGGACGTGACGGTCAATCGGCCGCACGGAGAGCGTCCCACCCCGGTGTATCCGGGAGACAAGCTTCCCGGTCTGGATCCCTCATCACTGACCAACCCCCCGGCGGGGTCGCGGCAACGGCTTCTCGCGTTGGGGCCCCAGGGGTTCGCGGCCGATCTACGGTCACGCCCGCAGCTCGGGGTCACGGACACCACCTTCCGCGACGCACACCAGTCGTTGCTGGCCACCCGCGTCCGGACGTCGGGCCTCCTGGCGGTCGCCCCGCATGTGGCCGCCCTGACACCGGAATTGTTGTCAGTGGAGTGCTGGGGAGGCGCCACCTATGACGTGGCGTTGAGGTTCCTCAAGGAAGATCCCTGGGATCGGCTGGCGCAATTGCGTTCGGCGATCCCGAACATCTGCCTGCAGATGTTGTTGCGGGGCGCGAACACCGTGGGCTACACCCCGTATCCGACGGCCGTGACCTCGGCGTTCGTGGCCGAGGCCACTGATGTGGGTATCGACATCTTCCGGATCTTCGACGCCTTGAACAACATCGACGCGATGCGTCCGGCGATCGATGCCGTGCACGAGACCGGGACTGCGGTCGCCGAGGTCGCGATGTCCTACACCGGCGATTTGGCGAACCCGTCGGAGAACCTCTACACGCTCGACTACTACCTCCGCCTGGCCGAGCAGATCGTCGAGGCCGGCGCCCACGTGCTCGCAATCAAGGACATGGCCGGCCTGTTGCGTGCGCCCGCAGCGACGAAGCTCGTCACAGCGTTGCGGTCTGAGTTCGATCTGCCCATCCATGTCCACACCCACGACACCCCCGGAGGCCAGCTCGCGACCTACCTCGCCGCGTGGGAAGCGGGCGCGGACGCGGTTGACGGCGCAAGTGCCGCCATGGCGGGAACCACTTCACAGCCGGCGTTGTCGGCGATCGTGGCCGCCACCGCCCACACCGACCGCGATACCGGTCTGGACCTCGGCGCAGTGTGCGATCTGGAGCCGTACTGGGAGGCGCTGCGCAAGGTCTACGCGCCTTTCGAGTCCGGACTGCCCGCTCCCACCGGACGTGTGTACACGCACGAGATCCCCGGCGGCCAACTGTCCAACCTTCGCCAGCAGGCCGTGGCCCTCGGACTCGGCGATCGCTTCGAAGCCGTCGAGCAGGCCTACGCGGAAGCCGACCGCATGCTGGGCCGGTTGATCAAGGTCACCCCGTCGTCGAAGGTCGTCGGCGACCTCGCCCTCGCCCTGGTCGGACGCGAGATCTCCGCGGCCGACTTCGCCGCAGACCCCACGTCCTACGACATCCCTGAGTCGGTGATCGGATTTCTGCGCGGCGAGCTCGGAGCCCCCGCCGGCGGCTGGCCGGAGCCGCTGCGCAGTACCGCACTCCAGGGGCGGCCGGCGGCGCCGGAGGTCACACCGATCTCCGATGCCGACTCCGCCGCGCTGCAGACGGCCGGTCGCACCCGGCAGGAGACGCTTAACAGGCTGCTGTTCCCCGGCCCGACCGCGGAGTTCGAGCAGCATCGTGAACAGTACGGGGACACTTCCCAGCTCTCGACCAACCAGTTCTTCTACGGCCTGCGCTACGGCGAGGAACACCGCATCGAACTCGAACCCGGCGTCGAACTCCTCATCGGTCTCGAGGCCATCAGCGAACCGGACGACCGCGGGATGCGCACCGTGATGTGCATCATCAACGGACAGCTGCGGCCGGTTCCGGTCCGCGACCGCGCAGTCGGCGTCGAGGTACCCGCCGCGGAGAAGGCCGACCCCGGTAACCCCCTCCACATCCCCGCGCCGTTCTCCGGTGTGGTCACCGTCGCCGTCGGGGTCGGCGACGAGATCGAACCCGGCGGCACCGTCGCCACCATCGAAGCCATGAAGATGGAGGCCGCGATCACGAGCCCCGGAGGCGGCACTGTCGACCGCATCGCCATCAACCCAGTCGGGCAGGTGGAAGCCGGCGATCTGATAGTCGTGCTGAGCTGACCTCCCCGCAACTGCACTGATGGTCGCTGCGGACGCCCCCGCCGAAGGGCGATCCGCTGCTCACCCCGGTCAGCCCACCCACGGCGCCATCGGATTTCGCGTGTGCTCTCCGGCACCACTTGACCTCCACATACATATAAGTGATGATTTCGTCAGCAATGACGGAATCTGGCCGCGCTGGGCACATGCCAGGGCGACTCGCGACACCAGGACGGGCCGATGACGCTTCGACACTCCCCACTCCGGACCGCTACCCATCGTGGGGCGCCGGTGGTCGACGTCGATCTGTACGGCGACGAGGTGGTCGACAGACCGCAGGAGGTATTTCGACGAATCCGGGACGCGGGCCCTGTCGTGTGGCTTCCGCGTCACCGGATGTTCGCGATCGGCCGGTTCGACGACGTGCGGCAGGCCCTGCGCGACGACGCGACCTTCCGCAGCGGCAAAGGCGTGGGCGCCAATCCGGTCGCCAACACCCTCGGGCACTACACGACGCTCGCGAGTGACGACGCCACGCACATGACCCGCCGGATGATCCTCATGCAGTCGTTGACCTCCCGGGCGATACGCCCGTCGCTGCCCACACTGGAGCAGGAGGCCGCGGACACCGTCGACCGGCTGTTGGCGCAGGAACACTTCGATGGCATCTCCGACTTCGCGACCCGCCTGCCGGTACAGGCAGTCGCCGAACTGGTCGGCGTGAAGGTGACCCCGGAGCAGATGCTGAACTGGGGCCAGTCGACGTTCGACGGGCTCGGCAACGCGAATCGCCGGGCGCGGCAGTCCGTGCGCGGATCGCTCGGACTGTTCCTCTACACGTTGGCGGTCGGCCGCCGCAATGTGACGCCCGGCGGATGGGCATCGACGGTCCTCGATGCCGCTGACCGGGGAGAGATCGGGCGGGTCGAGGCGAAGAACATGATCATCGACTTTGTCGCACCCAGTCTCGACACCACGATCCTGTCGACCGGCCAACTGCTCTGGAGCCTGGGAACCACCCCCGGGCTCTGGGAACGGCTGCGCCGGGACCCGGACCTGATCCCGACCGCGGTGGTGGAAGCGGTGCGGATGGCGTCACCGGTCAGGTCGTTCACCCGATCAGTCGCCGCGCATACCGAGTTCGGTGGGATCCAGCTGCGCCCGAAGGACCGTGTCGCGGTGGTCTTCGCCGCCGCGAACAGCGACGAGCGGCACTTCCACCACCCCGAGAGATTCTCGCTGGAGTGGCGCGGAAGCAACGTCGGATGGGGGCACGGCGTGCACACCTGCGTCGGCATGCAACTGGCGAAGCTGGAGATGCAGACGCTGCTGCACGCGATGGTCCCGCGTGTCTCTTCCATCAGCGTCAGTGATCCGGAACTGCTGCGCAACAACTGCCTTCAGGGCTTCGAGTCCTTCCGGGCCTCGTTCCGCTGAGTGAACGCCGTCCGCCACAGGCGGACGGTTCGTGACGATCCAAGGAGGATGACCGGTGGCCCATGTCATCACGCGGCCGTGCTGCAACGACGCGAGCTGCGTCACGGTATGTCCGGTGAACTGTATTCATCCGACACCCGGGTCGCCCGAGTTCGCCCGGGCCGAGATGCTGCACATCGACCCGGCCGCCTGCATCGACTGCGGGGCGTGTGTGGACGAGTGTCCCGTCGACGCCATCGTTCCGGACGACCTGCTGTCGCCGGACTCGGCCTTCCCGGAGATGAATGCCGACTACTTCCGGGGACGCGAGATCGTCGGCTCCTGGACGCCGCCCCGTCCGGCATCCGACACCGGTCCGGGTCCGTTCCGGGTGGCGGTCATCGGTGCAGGGCCTGCCGCCTTCTACACATCGGGGGAACTGCTGCGGCACCGCGGCGTCATGGTCGACATGTTCGACCGCCTCCCCACCCCCTATGGTCTGGTGCGCGCGGGTGTCGCCCCGGATCACGCGGCCACCAAAGGCGTCGAGCGGACGTTCGCCGCGACCGCGTCTCGCGACGAGTTCCGGTACTTCCTCAACGTCGAGGTGGGAGTCGACGTCACCCTCGACGAACTCCGCGCCAGGTACCACGCGGTGATCGTCGCAACCGGCGCCGCCGCTGATCGCGCTCTGGCCATCCCCGGCGAGGACCTGCCCGGATCGCTCGCCGCCACGGATTTTGTGGCCTGGTACAACGGCCACCCCGACCATGCCGACGACGACATCGACCTCAGCGGCGAGTCTGTCGTGATCGTGGGCAACGGCAACGTGGCCCTGGATGCGGCTCGGATCCTCGTGACAGATCCCGATGAACTGGCGCGCACCGACATCGCCGATCACGCGCTGCGGGCCCTTCGACAGTCGCAGGTGCGGCAGGTGAGCATCCTGGGCAGACGCGGCCCGGCTCACGCGGCTTACACCAATTCCGAGTTCGACGCCTTCGCCTCCCTCTCCGGCGTGGACGTCGTCGTGGACCCGGCTGACCTCGTTCTCGACTCGCAAACCCATAGGGAGGAACAGGCGGGCACGCTAGACCCGACCACGGCCACCAAGCTGCGCCTGGCCCGCCGCTACGCCGCCCACACACCAACGGGCGCAGGACGCACGGTCGCGTTCCGCTATCTGTCCTCCCCCACCGCCATCCTCGGCGACGACAACCGCGTGTCAGGGGTGCGGGTCACGCGCATGGCGTACAGCGCCGACGAGACCGGGCGCGTCGGCGCCACGGGCCCGAAGACGACCGTGCCCGCGTCCGCGGTGATCCGGTCGATCGGATATCGCGCGAACCCGTTCTCCGGGCTACCGTTCGACTCCGGCGCCACCGTCATCCCCAACGACGGCGGTCGCGTGACCGACAACGGATCCCCGATTGTCGGCGTCTACGTCGCAGGGTGGATCAAGCGCGGCGCGCGAGGCGGGATCGGCGCCAACAGGCAATGCGGTCTGCAGACCGCTGAGGCCATCATCGCCGATTGGACTCAGGGTCGGCTGTCGCCTCCCGCGATCGGTGAGGACGACATCGACGCCCTGATCGCCGAGCGTCGGGGCATCAGGATCGACGCAGCCGGGTGGGCCGCGATCGACGACCACGAACGGGCGGCCGGGCGCAGCGACGGCCGCCGCCGACGCAAGCTGGTGTCGATCGACGAGATGGTGCAGGTCGCGACCACCGCGACATGACCCACCTCTTCACGCCACACCCGGGATATCCGGCGCGATCAGCCCCAGGCCGGCAGCGGAAGAGCGATGAGCGCCGCGGCCTCGTCCTCACTGACGCCCAGTGCGCGCAGGACGTGGGCGGTGACGGCGTCGGTCGTGGCCGCGTCGTCACGTCCGGGTTGATCGTGCAGCAGCAACGCCAGCGTCAGCGCGGCTCCGGAGACGACGGTCAGGGCCACGTCGATGTCGGCGGCGACGAACCGCCGGGCGGCGACCGCCGCCTCGATATCGCGACGCGCGCGGGGCAGCAACCCCGCGTCGGCCGTGGAGAGTATCGACAAACCGTGGTTGACCACGACTCTGCTCAATTCGGGGTACCTGCGGTGCAGACGACCGGTCAGGCGGAAACTCTGCGTGAACATGTGCGCCGGATCGCTCATCCCCTCGGTGAAGGCGTCCAGCAGTTCACCGTGGTCCTCGACGACGGACATCACCGCGGCCTCGAACAACTCCTCTTTCGTGGCGAAGTGGTTGTAGAACGAGCCGTTGCCGACGTCGGCCATCGTGGTGATGTCGAGGACCGACACCGCGGTCCTCCCCTGCGCCATCAACTGCTGGGCGGCACCGATGAGGGACCGCCGGGTCTGGGCTTTGCGTCTCTGAGCCCGCGTGAGAGCGCCCGGATCAGCCTGGGCCATCGCATTCTCCTTCCACGATGGGTCACATGGTCCCATACGCACCCGTGACGAATTCGTCAACAGACTTGACTGACGCGTGCGGCGTATATGACGATATCGTCAACCGATACGACGGGAGTCGAGATGACGGTCAACCATGACGTGCACGAGGGCCTGCACGCCGATCAGGGCGCCCTGCCCGGGGAACACCCCGGGCGCCGACCGAATCCGGTCGTGAAGGTCCACGACATCGCCTGGTTGGAGTTCGACAAACCCGATCTCGTGCGCACCGCCGCGTTCGCCGTGGACTTCGGGTTCACTCCCACCTTCCAGACACCCGATGAGCTGCATCTGCGGGGCGCCCTCGCGGGGCCGCCGTGTGTCATCGTCCGTCGAGCAGCGCGGACCGCGTTCACAGGGGCGGCCTTCCACGCTGCTGACGCCGCCGACGTCCACACACTGGCCTCCGAATGGGGACGGCCCGTGGAGCCTCTCGGCGACGCCCTCGGAGGGTGTGCGGTCACCACCCGGGATCCCAGCGGGTGCCGCGTGCGGGTGGTCTCGGGAGTCACCGAATGGCCGGCGCTGCCCCTGCAGAGCGTCCGCAACCCGTTCAACTTCGAACGCGACCGCACTCGAGTCAACCGCACTCAGCGGCCCCCGCGCGCTCCGGCCGTCGTCGAGCGCCTCGGCCATGTCGTGCTGTCCTCGACGCGCTACCTGTCGTCGCTCAACTGGTACCTGCACAACCTCGGAATGATCGTGAGTGACTTCCTCTACTACCCCGGCCAGCGCGATCGCGGACCCGTGATGAGCTTCATCCGGTGTGACCGCGGCGGAGAGGTCGCCGACCACCACACCCTGGCCCTGACGCTCGGCCCCGCCGACCGATACGTCCACTCCGCCTACCAGGTCTGCGATCTGGACGCCCTGGCCGCGGGGAGCGAGTACCTCCTCGACCGGGGATACGACCACTCGTGGGGGTTGGGGCGCCACATCCAGGGCAGCCAGCTCTTCGACTACTGGCGCGATCCGGACGGGTTCCTGGTCGAACACTTCACCGACGGCGACCACTTCGACAGCACGGTCGACGCCGGCTGGGCCCCGATGACGGCGTCAGGCCTCAATCAATGGGGCCCGCCGGCGACCGCGGACTTCCTCGGTATCAAGCCGGGCCGCGCCGCGCTGCGCGAGTTCACCTCCATCCTCTCGTCGTTGCGCGAGTCCGACAACGAATTCGATGTCCACCGCCTCCTCGGCCTGATGAAAGTAGCCCGCTCATGAGCCTGTCCGTCCTCCGTACCGCCGACGCGTGGTGGGTGCTGGTGCCCGCCGGCGCCCGTCGCATCGACACGCGCGCGGCCACCACCGCCGAACTGATCGCGGATCGTCAGGCGGTCGTCCTGGCCACGACCGACGACGGCGAGGTCGTCGACCCGGCGAGTCTGGAACTACAGTCTCCGGTGACAGCACCGTGTCGAGTGATCGCGCAGATGACGAACTACGTCTCGCATGTCCGCGATTCCGGAATGAACCCCGACAAGGTCCCGCTGACGTTCTTCCGTAAGGCCTCGGGATCGATCGTCGGGCCGAACGACGACATCATCAAGCCCGCGCACGTGCAGCTGTTGGACTACGAGGTCGAGATCGGTCTGGTCTTCGGCCGTAGCCTGCCCGTCGGAACCACCGTCGACGAGGCGACCCTCGCCGACGCCGTGGCCGGCCTCGTGATCACCAACGACGTGTCAGCCCGCGACGTGCAGCTGCCCAAGACCCAGTTCTACGAGGCGAAGTCCTACCCGAGCTTCACCCCGGTCGGTCCCGTCCTGGTGTTGCTGGAGCCCGGAGAGTGGGAGAAGTTCTCCACGCTCACCCTGCAGCTGCGGGTGAACGGCGTGACGCGTCAGAACAGCACCGTCGCCGACATGATCTACAGCCCCCTGCAGGCCGTACAGACCCTGAACAGGTTCCAGCGCGTCGACGCCGGGGACCTGCTTCTGACCGGCACCCCCGGAGGGACCGCACTCACCGCACCCGCGAAACCCATCGAGATGATCGGGGCACTGCTCCCGCCGCACCTGAAGTGGAAGGCGTTCTTCAAGCGCCAGGCCGGAAACCCGAAGTACCTCCGGGACGGCGACATCGTGGAGACGTCGATAGGCGCGGGCGACGGCACGCTCGACCTCGGCGTACAGCGGAACGTGGTGCGCTACGCATGACCGCCCCTGCCTCATCGGCGTCGTTGTGGCCGGCCTACGACACCCCCGACGACGTCACGCTGATCGAACAGACACCACTCGACGAGCGCGGCTTGCCCTCCTCGACGTACGCGGTTCTCACCCGCGCGGCCGAGCAGTGGCCTGACCGCACCGCATTGCGCGTCATGCCCGATGCGACCCGGTGGCAGCAGACCACCGACCGCACGTACGGGCAGTTGCTCGACGCCGTCGACCGACACGCCGCCGTTCTCCGCGCTGCGGGCGTCGGCGGTCAGGACGCGGTCACCCTGCTGGCGCCGAACTGTGTCGAGCTGATCGAGGTGTTCTTCGCGGCACAGCGCTCAGGCATCGCCGCCCCGATCAACCCGGCCATGAGCGCCGACCACGTGGCCGAACTGATCGGCAGATCGGGCTCGAGGGTCCTCGTCGCTGCCGGCCCCGACCTCGACCCCGCGGTGTTCTCGGGGCTCCCGGACATCGTGGCCGCCACCGGGATCGACACGGTGTTCCTCCTGCGCCCCACGGGGGCCGACACCAACCCCGACGTGCCTGACCTGGGCGACGCCGCCGTCGCCTACCTCGACGCGGCCGAGCTCCCCCGCCTCGCCGTCGAGGAGGACCGCGGTCCCGACGAGCTCGCCGCGCTGTTCCACACCGGTGGAACCACCGGTGTGCCCAAGCTGGCCGGTCATACACATCGCAACGAGGTCTCCAACGCGTGGATGATCGCGGCCAACACCGTGCTCGACGAGGACTCTGTCGCCTTTGCCGCTCTGCCGCTGTTTCACGTCAATGCGTTGATCGTCACCGTGCTCGCCCCGACGCTGCGCGGCCAGACCGTCGTGTGGGCAGGACCGCTGGGGTACCGCGATATCGCCCTCTACGGCGTGTTCTGGCAACTGGTGCAAGCGAATCAGATCTCCGCGATGAGCGCCGTCCCTACCGTCTATTCAGTGCTCGCGCAGTGCCCGGTCGACGCCGACATCTCCAGTCTCCGGGCGTGTCTGGTCGGCGCGTCCATGTTGCCGCCCGCGGTGCGTGCGGGGTTCGAGTCGCACACGGGCGTCCCCCTGCTCGAGGGTTACGGGCTCACGGAGGCGACCTGCGCCAGCGTTCGCAGCTTCTTCGACGGTCAGCCTGCCGGTTCGGTCGGGCAACGCCTGCCCTATCAGCAGATCCGCGCCGTCGACGAGCACTGGCAGGAACTCCCCGCCGGTACGGTCGGGCGGCTGGTCGTGTCGGGCCCCACCGTGTTCGCCGGCTACGTCCGCCGCCGCAGCGCGGACGGGTTTGATCTCGATGACGGCGGGTCTGTTCGCGACGGGTGGCTGGATACCGGCGACCTGGGATCAATCGATGAACGCGGCTTCGTGACCCTCACCGGCCGCGCCAAGGACCTCATCATCCGCGGCGGGCACAACATCGATCCCCGCGCGGTCGAGGACGCTCTTCTCGAGCATCCCGATGTCACCGACGCCGGAGTGGTCGGTCGTCCCGACGTGCACGCAGGCGAGGTCCCCGTCGGATACGTCACCGTCCGCGACGGTGCAACGGTGTCCGGCGGTGACCTGCAGTCGTGGGCGACCGAACGGGTGTCCGAGGCTGCGGCCGCCCCTAAAGAGGTCACGATCATCGACTCGCTGCCGGTCACCGATGTGGGCAAGCCCTACAAGCTCGCGTTGCGCGCCCTCGCCACCGAGGCCGCGCTCACCGCGGCACTCACCGACGCCGGGGCACCCACATCGGTGGACGCTCGGATCGTCGACGGTTCGATCGTGGCCGTGGTGCAGCAGGCCGGGAACATCGACACCGCAGCCCGGGTCCTCGACAGCTATGCGATCCACTGGCAGTGGGCGCCGGCCGACGGGCGCACCCCCGCATGACCGATACCCACACCCTCGCCGCGCGTGGTGTCGCACTCGTGCTCACCGCCACCGGCACCGCGAAGGTCCTCGCGCTCTCCCCGATGACGGAACGAGCACGCCACCTGGGATTCTCCGGGCGGGCGTTCCGTGCCGTCGGCGTCTGCGAGCTCGCCGGGGTGACCGGTCTCCTGCTCGGGCGACGCCACCCCCGTGTCGGTGCGGCGGCCGCGGTCGCGGTCTGCTCGTTGATGGGCGGCGCTTGCTGGGCTCACCGGCGTGTCGGTGACAGCTGGACAGCCACTGCCCCCGCCGTCGTCGTCGGCGTCGGCGCCGCGCACTCCGCCAAGCGTGCACTGGAGCTGGCAGGGACCCGATGAGCCCACACTCCGAACCCGTTCTCATCGTCGGCGCCGGGCCGGCGGGTCTGACCGCGGCGGCGCTACTGGCCGACCTCGGGGTTCCGTCGATCCTCCTCGAGCGGTGGGACGCGATCTACCCGCAACCGCGTGCGGTGCACCTGGACGACGAGGTGTACCGGATCATCGCGCGACTCGGACTCGGTCCGAAGTTCGCGGAGATATCCCGCCCTGCCCTCGGCCTGCGCCTGGTCACCTCGTCGTTGCAGGTCATCGCCGAGTTCCCCCGCGACCCGGGCATGGGCCCGAGCGGCTTTCCGGCCGCGTCGATGTTCGATCAGCCCCGACTCGAGGAACTCCTCCGTAGCGCCGTCGCCCACCGCGCGGACCTCGTCACCTTCCGCTCCGGGGTCGAGGTGAGCGGTATCGATCAAGCCGATACGGGAGTCACGGTCTCGGCGATCGACCGCGACACGGGCGAGCCGATCTCGTTCCGGGGAAGCTACCTGCTCGGCTGCGACGGCGCCGGCAGCATCACCCGCTCGGCGATCTCGTCCGAGTGGAGAGATCTGGGGTTCAGCCAGCGGTGGCTCGTCATCGATGTCGAGACGTCGGCCAACCTACGCCAGTGGGACGGCGTGGCACAGGTGTGCGACACCCAGCGAGCGGCCACCTACATGCGCGTCGGCGAGACCCGCTACCGCTGGGAGTTCCAACTACTCGACCACGAGACGGCCGAGGACTATGCCCACATCGATTCGGTTGTGCCCCTGCTGCAGCCATGGCTCACGGGAGTCGACGCGGCAGACCTGAGACTGGTCCGATCGGCCGAGTACACCTTTCGGGCGCGAGTCGCCCAACGCTGGCGTGATCGCCGGGTCTTCCTCCTCGGTGACGCCGCGCATCTGACGCCACCGTTCATCGGCCAGGGGATGGGCGCAGGTCTGCGCGACGCCGCGAACCTCAGCTGGAAGCTCGCCGCCGTCCTCCAGGGGGAGGCGCCGTCATCGACCCTCGATTCCTACGAGCGGGAGCGCATCCCGCACTGCACCGGTCTCATCCGCCTGGCGATGGTGACGGGCGCCGCCATGACCGGCGGGGGCCACGGCGGCGACGTTCTGCGCCGCACCGTCGCGCCCGTGCTCGCAGCCGCTCCGGGTCTGGCGACGAGACTGATCGACAGCACGACCCCCGCGCTCCGGCCGTCCTGCTACGTCAGGCGCGGGGTGGTGGGCTCCGGAATTCCGCGATGGGTGACGGCCCCGAGCGCAGCCAGCCTGGCCGGGCACCTCGCGCCGAACGCCGTGGTGGCCGCCGACGGTCGCCGCCTCGACGACTACACGGCGGGCTTCCGGATCATCGCCGTGGATACACCCACCCCTGAGCAGGATTTCGAGATCAGGCGTCGTGGCGGGGCCACCGTCGTCGTCGCGCTGGACAGCCCTCTCGGACAGTGGTTGCACGCCCACCACGCACGAGCGGCGGA
>NZ_JAALDX010000282.1:13930-15515 GCF_014145095.1 Dietzia sp. SLG310A2-38A2
CGGTGATGGCGGCGGGCCGCTCGATCGCAGAGGTGTACACCCTGCTCCCCGCCTTCGGGGCCGTTAGCGACGCCCGATAGCCGCTAGCGAATCAGCCATCACTCGAGTCTCCGACGGCGGGCGGTGTGAGTGTCTCGTACATTCGGATCGCTACCGCGGCCGCCGAGGCCGCGCTGACGACGGCGGCGGCCCACACTGCCGCGTGCATCCCCATGGCGTCGGCGACTATCCCACCGAGCACCGCACCGACTGCGTAACCCAGGTCGCGCCACACGCGGTACACCCCGACGGCTCGTCCCCGCCACACGGGATGGGCCACGTCGCCGATCGCTGCCAATAGCGTCGGATAGACCATCGCGGTTCCTGCTCCCAAGATCACGGTCCCCACCGCCCACACGCCGAATCCACTGCCGAGCGCGATGACGACCAACGCGGCCGCCTGCGTGGCCATCCCCACCGAGATCAGGTGCTTGCGACCGACCCGGTCCGAGAGCGCGCCGGTGAACAGCTGCCCCACTCCCCAGACGGCGGGGTAGAGCGCGAACAGGAGCCCGATCTGCCCCACGGACAGACCCGCGGTGCCGAACAACAGGGGGAACAGTCCCCAGGACAAGCCGAAGTTGAGATTGTTGACGAGCCCGGCCTGGCTCGCCGAGGACAGGGCCGGTTCCTTGAAGCTGGTCTGGATCGCGATCTCGCGGTCTGTCATGTCGGCGTGGAGATGGTCGTGCAGTCCGTCGGGGCGGGCAGTGTGCCGCCCCGCGTCCAGGAGTGCGTGATCGCGCGTCTCGCGGACGAAGATCCCGGACAGCACCAGAGCCAATGCCGTGTAGGCCAAGCCGACCAGGAACGGCGCCGGTCGCAGACCGTACTGCCCGGCCAGGTAGCCGGCGAGCAGCGAGGTCACCGCGACCGCGCCGTAACCTGCCGCCTCGTTGAGCCCCATCGCCAGACCGCGCTGTCGCGGGCCGACGAGGTCGATCTTCATGACCACGGTGGTGGACCAGGTCAAGCCCTGGTTGATGCCCAGCAGGATGTTCGCGGCCACCACCCAGCTCCAGTCGGGCGCCCAGATGAGCATGAGTGGCACCGGGATGGCGAACAGCCACCCGACAAGCAGGACGGGTTTACGTCCGAATCGATCGGAGAACGTCCCGGCGAAATAGTTGGCGATCGCCTTGGTGATGCCGAAGGCGGCCACGTAGGTGAAGATGAACGTGTAACCGGTCAGGCCGAAGACGTCCGTGGCCAGCAGGGGAAGCACGGTCTGTTGCTGACCCACCATGCCGCCGACCAACGCATTGATGGCCACGAGCAGAGTAAACTGGGCGGCGTTGGCTTTCAGGCCGAGCTCGGGTGTTCGTTTACTGGCCATGCTTCACCTCCTCGCGATCAACCGCGTCAGGGCGGTGTCGCCTCTATCGCGTGCCGCTCCCCTGGTGAGTGAGTAGCGACGGCACAGCACGGCTCTCCGACGAACGCAGCGGACACCGGTCGACGGCGATGAAGCAGACGGCGGCGGCAAACGCCAGCAGAGCGACAGTGCCGAGGATGATCGGTGCGGCGGGGAAGGGCAGTTCCTGGG
>NZ_JAALDX010000028.1 GCF_014145095.1 Dietzia sp. SLG310A2-38A2
GCGGCCGCGGTCGGCTCAGCGCCCCGCGGTGGCCTTCTTGGCCGGCGACTTCCGGGCCGGGGCCTTCTTCGCGGCGGCCTTCTTCGGCGGCGACTTGGCCCTCCGCTCGGACAGCAGCTCCGAGGCGCGCGCGTCGGTGAGCGTCTCCACGGTGTCTCCCTTGCGCAACGACGCGTTCGACTCCCCGTCGGTCACGTAGGGCCCGAAGCGCCCGTCCTTGACCAGCATCTGCTTGCCGGAGACCTCGTCGACCCCCATCTCGCGCAGCGCCTTGGGTGCGGCGGCCTGCCGGCCCCGACGCTTGGGCTCGGAGTAGATCTTCAGAGCCTCCTCGAGCGTGATGGTGAAGACGGCGTCCTCGGTGTCCAGGGTCCGCGAGTCGGTGCCCTTCCTCAGGTAGGGCCCGTAGCGGCCGAGCTGCGCTGTGATCTCGTCGCCGCTCGTGGGGTCGACGCCCAGCACCCGCGGGAGCGAGAGCAGCTTGAGCGCCTCCTCAAGGGTGACCGTGGCCGGCTCCATCGACTGCATGAGCGACCCCGTCCGCGGCTTGGGGCCGGTGGGGTTGTCCGACTCCTTCTTGGCCTTGCGGGTCACGGCGGACTTTGCCTTCGTCGCGGCCTTCTTGGCCTCCGCCTTGGCCTCGTCGTCCTTCGCGGCCGCCATGGCGGCGTCGCGCTCGGCGTCGATCCGCTTCTTCTCCGCCTCGGCGTCGGCGAGCACCTTCTTGGCCCACTGCGCCTTCTCCGCGTCGGTCGGCTCGGGTAGTTTCTCGGTGACGTAGGGGCCGAATCGGCCGTCCTTGACCACGATCTCGTGACCGGTCTCGGGATCCACGCCCAGCGGACGCCCGTCCTGCGGGGTGGAGAAGAGCTTCTCGGCCACCTCGAGCGTGAGCTCGTCGGGGCTCATCCCCTCCGGCAGGTTGGCGCGCTGGGACTCCTGCTCGCCGCTCTCCCCTACGACCATGCGCTCGAGGTACGGGCCGTACCGCCCGACGCGGACGTGGACCGGTCGCCCCTCGGAGTCGTCGAAGACCCGGATGGAGTTGATGCTGCGGGCGTCGATGGCCTCGAGATTCACGTCGATGAGGTTCTTCAGCCCGACCGCGTGGCCCCCGTCCCCGGCCGACCCGGCGCCCTCGGGGTCACCGAAGTAGAAGCGACGCAGCCAGTCGTCGCGGTTCTCGCGCCCCTCGGCGATCTCGTCGAGCTCGTCCTCCATGAGCGAGGTGAAGTCGTAGTCCACCAGTCGACCGAAGTTCTGCTCGAGCAGACCGATCACCGCGAACGCCACCCAGCTGGGCACGAGGGCGTTGCCACGGGAATAGACGTACCCGCGGTCCTGGATGGTGCGGATGATGCTGGCGTAGGTGGACGGGCGGCCGATGCCCATCTCCTCCATGATCTTGACCAGACTGGCCTCGTTGTAGCGGGCCGGCGGGCTGGTGGTGTGGCCGTCGGCGGACAGATCCGAGCCCGTGAGCCCCTGCCCCTCGCTGAGTCGGGGCAACCGCCGCTCGGCGTCGTCCGCCATCGGCTTGTCAGACGACTCGGTGGACTCCTCCGCGGCCTCTACATACGCCTTGAGGAAACCCGGGAACGTGATGGTGCGGCCCGACGCCGCGAAGGTGGCCCTGCTGTACCCGGAGGGGTTCTCCCCCGCTGCGCCCGTGATCCTGATGCTCACCGAGGTGCCCTTGGCATCGGCCATCTGGGAGGCGACCGTGCGCTGCCAGATCAGCTCGTACAGGCGGTACTCCTCGGCGTCCAGCGCGCTGTGTAGCTGGCCGGGGGTGGCGAAGGTCTCCCCTGCGGGGCGGATGGCCTCGTGCGCCTCCTGGGAGTTCTTGACCTTGCGGGTGTACTGACGCGGGGTGGGCGAGACGTACTCGCTGCCGTACAACTCCGTGGCCTGCGCGCGCGCAGCCGACATGCCCCCCTCGGACAGGGTCGTGGAGTCGGTACGCATGTAGGTGATGTAGCCGTTCTCGTACAACCGCTGGGCGATGCGCATGGTGCGTTCGGAGGTGTAGCGCAGCTTGCGACCGGCCTCCTGTTGCAGCGTCGAGGTCATGAACGGCGCGTAGGGGCGTCGGGTGTACGGCTTGGACTCCACGGAGTCGACCACGAAGTCGGCACCGTCGAGGGCGTCCGACAACGCGCGGGCCGCGGACTCGCCGAGCACCACCGCGTCCTTGGCCGCGCCGGAGGTCTTGAGCCGGCCGTTCTGGCCGAAGTCGCGGCCCTGGGCGACGCGGGCGCCGTCCACCGCGGCGAGGCGGGCGGTGAAGCTGCGCGGCTCACCTGCGTCCCCGCCGGTGGACTGCTGCGTCGTCAGGGTGGCGGTGATGTCCCAGTAGTCGGCGGCGACGAACGCCATGCGCTCCCGCTCGCGCTCGACGATCACGCGGGTGGCCACGGACTGCACGCGGCCCGCGGAGAGCCGCGGCATGACCTTCTTCCACAGCACCGGGGAGACCTCGTAGCCGTAGAGACGGTCGAGGATCCGGCGGGTCTCCTGGGCATCGACCAGGTCGGTGTCGAGCTCGCGCGTGTTCTCGGCGGCGGCGAGGATCGCGGGCTTGGTGATCTCGTGGAACACCATGCGCTTGACCGGGACCTTGGGCTTGAGCACCTCGAGCAGGTGCCAGGCGATCGCCTCGCCCTCGCGGTCGGGGTCGGTGGCCAGGAGGAGCTGGTCCACGCCGGCCAGTTCCTTCTTGAGCTCGGCGACCTTCTTCTTCTTGTCCGCGCTCACCACGTAGATCGGCTCGAAGTTGTCCTCGGGGTTCACACCGAGCCGCGCCCACGGCTCCTTCTTGTACTTGGCCGGGATGTCGGCGGCACCCTTGGGCAGGTCACGGATGTGGCCGACCGATGCCTCGACCACGTAGTCGGACCCCAGGTAGGGCTGGATCTTGCGGGCCTTGGTGGCGGACTCGACGATCACCAGGCTCCGCTTTCCGCCCGATGCTGTCTTCTTGCTCGCCACTGAACTGCTCCCAACCTGCGCTGATCCGTCGACGACGTGTGTCACCGACCTCCGGTCCCGGATACGGTACGCGTGCCGAGACCTGTCTATGAGAATTCATACCAGGCCAGGGGCGCTCCACGAGAGTCGCGCTCCAGCGGGGAGGGGCCCCCGGACCGGCTGGCACGGGCCGCCACGCGGAGGCCTCTGGCGCGCGTCGGCGCCGGCTACCGGTACGCGATCGCACCGACACTGCACCTGCCCTCAGCCACAGCCTCCCACGGCACGGCGGGCCTGGTCGCCCGGCGCGCGGGGTCGCCGCCAGGCGTGCCCGATCACTCGCGGATGGACGTGATCTTCCGGTCGGCACGGGGGACGGGACGGGGAGCGACGACGACGAGGGGGTCAGTCACACCACGGCGGCGGCCAGCGCGTGAGGTCATCCGACGTCGTCCCCGTCGTCCCACGGGACCGGGCCGGGCGTCGGTCGGGGGGTGTCCAGGTACTGCCCTTCGGTCACCTCACCTGTGTGCAGGTAGTTCAGGACCACGTCGTCGACCGCCGGGTTGCCGGTGTCGAAGTGGCAGTGCACCGTCCCCCGGACCCGGACCAGGGTCCCACCGGTCGCCGCGGCGGTCGCCGGACCGAACATCCCCGGCGTCTGGGTGTCGTGGTCCGCCTGGAGTACCAGCGGCGCGGCGATCATGGGGTTGGCCTCGATGCGCGGCGGGACCGTCGACGGCGGGAAGGGACAGAACGCCGTCTGATGCTCCAGGTTCTTCACGTCCTCGCCTGTGCTGCCGACAGCGTCGCTGCTGCCCAGCAACACCGGGGCCAGCGGATTGCGGACCGGTGGGGCGGTCTCGTTGCACTGGAGGATCACCAGGTAGGTCTCCATGTCCGAGGTCAACTCCGGGACCTCGGCCTGCATCGCCAGCTGCTCCTCGACCTGCTCCTCCAGGCTCTGCGCCTCGGGTTCCCCCTCGAGCCACCCGTTCACCCCTGCCGAGATCAGCCAGGCGACCTCCGACCACCGCGAGGGTGTGCCCACGACCCCGTCCAGCAGTTCGAAAACCGGGAGACTGTCGTCCTCCTCGCGCTCGAACCCTCCGGTCGATGCGAGGGCGGCGTTGTCCAACCGGACCGACCCGGCGGCGAGCCCGTCCACCGAGCCCGTGCCCACTGAACCGGTGGCCAGGGAGCCCGGCACGCCGTCCCCCGGCTGCGCGGGCGGCGGCAGGAACCGGGGCGAAGTACTCCCCTCCTGGCGATCCAGGGTGCGCGCGTTGTCGTAGACCTTCAGCGGGGTGGTGCCGAGTTGATAGGTGGAGTCGTGATCGGCGATCCACTGGAGAAGGTAGTCACGGGCCTGATGCCTGGTCACCGCCTGCTGGCGGTCGATCTCGTACCACCAGAAGTCGGTGGGCCCGACCGCCGAGTCCAGGACCATCCGCTCGATCCGGTGCGGGAACAGCGTCTGGTACATCATCCCGATCGCGGTGCCGTAGGAGTACCCCAGGAACGAGATCCGTTCGAGTCCCATCGCCTCGCGGACGGCCTCGTGGTCCCGGACGAGGTTCTCGGTGGTGAAGGACGAGACGAACTCCGGATCACTGTCCATGCACCTCTTCGCCCGTGCGAGGCTGTCGGCACCGGCGTTCTCGCTGCCGGCGGTGCACTCTAGCGCTCCCGCGGCCTCCAGCCCGCGCGGTTGGACGATCACCAGATCATGGTGACGTCGGACTTCGTCGATCGCGTTGTCGTGCGCCTCGTCGAGAGCGTGGTACCAGAGCTGACGTGCATCGACGCCCGGGCCTCCGGGATTTCCGAACATCGCCCCGGTACGTTCCCCGGTGGCGGTGATCCTGCGCACCTCCACGTCGACGCGACGGCCGTTCACGACGTCGTGGTCGACCGGTACCGACACCGATGAACAGAGCACGTCAGCGCGGGGCAGACCGAACCTCTCGTCGACGTCCGAGTCGGGCGGACAGGGGGTCCAGTCGATCGTGTCGACACCAGTCATCCCGGGCCCCGGGGGCACCGAGGCCGCCGTGGACGGCAGACCGAGTACCAGAGCCGTGGCGACACCCACTACGGCTGACGTGTGTGAGAGACGAGCCATGATCACGGAGTTCTTCTTCCTGTGAGGCCGGGGCGACCGAGCGAGGGGGTATGGCGGGTGCTCGCCGCAGCCAGGGATCACCGGGGTCGTCTTGTCGTGACGATTGCCGCGGTCCAGGGTGGCAACGACATCATGACTTTCTCATCTTGGCCGGTCAGATGCCATAGAACGATCATCCTTCGCCGCAGATTGGCACGAATAGACAGACCGGTCTATGGTGAGGACGAGAGGCCACTACGCCTAACTGGAACGTGTTACCGTTTTTCAATTCCGCCGTGGCCACGGGTTGCGCCGGAACCGGCGTACCGTCGGTGGCCGTACGGGACTCACGACCAGCCCCGATCACTCAAGACGCAACGGAGGTCAGCAGCGGTGGGCAATGTGTCCAAGACCAAGCTGGACAAGGTGGTCATCCGCATCGCGGGCGACTCCGGCGACGGCATGCAGCTCGCCGGTGACCAGTTCACCTCGGAGGCCGCGGCCTTCGGTAACGACCTGGCGACCCAACCCAACTACCCGGCCGAGATCCGGGCCCCCCAGGGCACGATCCACGGGGTGTCGAGCTTCCAGATCCAGATCGCGGACTACGACATCCTCACCGCCGGGGACCGCCCCGACGTGCTGGTGGCGATGAACCCCGCCGCGCTCAAGGCCAACATCGACGACCTGCCCTCCGGCGGCATCCTCATCGTCAACTCCGACGAGTTCACCAAGCGCAACCTCACCAAGGTGGGCTACGAGTCCAACCCCCTCGGTTCCCCGGCCTTCGAGGCGTTCCAGGTGCACGAGGTGGCCATGGGCACGCTGACCATCGGCGCGGTCGAGTCCGTGGACATCGGCAAGAAGGACGCCGAGCGCTGCAAGAACATGTTCGCGCTGGGACTGCTCACCTGGATGTACGGCCGCACGGTCGACTCGATCGAGAAGTTCCTGGGCGGCAAGTTCGGCAAGAAGCCCGCCATCCTCGAGGCCAACGTCCTGGCGCTGCACGCGGGCTGGAACTACGGCGAGACCACCGAGGCCTTCGCCTCCGAGTACGAGATCATGCCGGCCCAACTGCCGCAGGGGCGCTACCGCCAGATCACCGGCAACACGGCGATGGCCTACGGCCTGGTCACCGCCGGCAAGTCCGCGGACATGCCCGTGTTCCTGGGCACCTACCCCATCACGCCCGCATCGGACATCCTGCACGAGTTGAGCAAGCTCAAGCAGTTCGACGTGACCACGTTCCAGGCGGAGGACGAGATCGCCGGCATCGGCGCCGCCCTCGGCGCCTCCTACGGCGGGGCACTGGGCGTCACCTCGACCTCCGGCCCCGGCCTCGCTCTCAAGTCCGAGGCCATCGGCCTGGCCGTAATGACCGAGTTGCCGCTGGTGATCATCGACGTCCAGCGCGGCGGCCCCTCGACCGGCCTGCCCACCAAGACCGAGCAGTCGGACCTGCTGCAGGCGCTGTTCGGGCGCAACGGTGAGTCGCCCGTCGCCGTGATCGCCCCGCAGTCGCCCTCGGACTGCTTCGAGATCGCCCGTGAGGCGGCGCGGATCGCGGTCACCTACCGCACCCCCGTCATCGTGCTGTCCGACGGCGCGATCGCCAACGGTTCCGAGCCGTGGCTGCTGCCCGACGTGTCCGACCTGCCGGCGATCGACAAGAAGCTCGCCACCGCGCCCGCGACCGGTGCCGACGGCGAGACCGAGGCCGCCGGGGATTACCTCCCCTACGCCCGCGACCCGGAGACACTGGCGCGCGACTGGGCGGTCCCGGGTGAGCCCGGACTCGAACACCGCATCGGTGGACTCGAGAAGGCCAACGGCACCGGCAACATCTCGTACACGGCGGAGAACCACGACCTCATGACCCGGACCAGGGCTCTGCGGATCGCGCTCATCGACGTGCCCGACCTCGAGGTCGACGACCCGTCCGGGGAGGCCGACGTCCTGGTGGTGGGCTGGGGATCGTCCTACGGCCCCATCGGTGAGGCGGTCCGCCGCGCCCGCGCCAACGGCCACCGCGTGGCCCGTGCGCATGTCCGCCACCTCAACCCGCTCCCGGACAACATCGGTGAGGTGCTCGCCAAGTACAACCGGGTACTCGTTCCCGAGATGAACCTGGGACAGCTGGCCATGTTGCTCAAGGCCCGTTTCCCGGCTCAGATCCAGCCCATCACCAAGGTGCACGGCATGGCGTTCTCGGCCGAGGAGCTGCAGACCGCCATCGAGGCGGAGTTCGCCGGACGGCTCACCCACACCGAGCACGACAAGTACCGTCTGGCGCTCGACGGGGTCATCACCACGACCGGCGAGCCCGCCGCGCGTAACCGGCGGATCGGCCACACCGCCACCGGCACCACCACCGCCAACCGAACCCGCTGACCCGCGAGCGAGGAGAGGATTTCCATGACCACGACCGAACCCGGACTCGTCGGCAACGCGCTGCCCCTGGACGCGTTGGCCTCCGTACCCAAGAGCGATGCGCCGCAGAAGCCCAAGGACTACACCTCCGACCAGGAGGTGCGTTGGTGCCCGGGGTGTGGCGACTACGTCATCCTGGCCACCATCCGCGCCCTGCTGCCCAAGCTCGGTCTCAAGCGCGAGAACATCACGTTCATCTCCGGAATCGGCTGCTCGAGCCGCTTCCCGTACTACCTCGAGACCTACGGCATGCACTCGATCCACGGGCGCGCCCCGGCGATCGCGACCGGGCTGGCCACCGCCCGCCCGGACCAGTCGGTGTGGGTGGTCACCGGTGACGGCGATGCCATGTCGATCGGCGGCAACCACCTCATCCACACCCTGCGCCGCAACGTCAACCTCAACATCCTGATGTTCAACAACCGGATCTACGGGCTGACCAAGGGCCAGTACTCGCCCACCTCGGAGCCGGGCAAGGTCACCAAGTCCAGCCCCATGGGGTCACTGGACTACCCGTTCAACCCGCTGTCACTGGTGCTCGGTGCCCAGGCGAGCTTCGTGGCCCGCGCCCTGGACTCGGACCGCAAGGGCCTGACCGAGGTCCTCGAGGCCGCCGCCCGCCACCGCGGCACCAGCTTCGTGGAGATCCTGCAGGACTGCCCGATCTTCAACGACGGCTCGTTCGACCTGCTTCGCAAAGAGGATGCCGGCGACCACCTCATCCCGGTGCGCCACGGCGAGAAGATCATCTTCGGCGACGACGGTCAGCACTGCGTGGTCCGCGCCGGGTTCTCGCTGAAGGTCGCGGCGACCGCCGAGGTCGACGAGGCCGACATCATCGTCCACGACGCCCACGCCGAGGACCCCTCCTACGCCCACGCGCTGGCGAACCTGTCCACCCAGGACCTCGAGTACACCGTCACCGGGATCATTCGGCAGGTGCACCGCGAGACCTACGACGACCAGGCCCGCGCCCAGGTCGCCGCCGCCAAGGAGACCGCACCGACGGACCTGCAGTCCCTGCTCAACGGCAGCAACACCTGGACCGTCGGCTAGACGGACACGCTGGCTAGACGGCCACACCGGCCGGACCGTCCCCGCGACGCGTCCCCGGGCGTCCCAGGTGCGCTCCACCACATCGGCTGTACCGTGCTCGTCGATCCGCACCGCCGTCGTCGACCGGGTCCCATACCACCGGCCGATCCGGACGAACCGCGACGACAGGCGCCACTCGTGCCAGAGCGGTACCCCTGTCCGCGGCAGGTGCCGCAGCGGCGCCTTGCGGCGATCGGCGAGCAGGTCGAGCAGAGGGCCCGACCAGTCCTGACCCGAGATCTCCTCGGTGCCCAGGAGCGACCTCACCTGCGCGACCGCGCCGACGACCTTGGGCCACGGGGTGTCCAGCGCCGCGTTGGACAGGCCGTGGACCCCGGTGCCGAGTCGCATCGGCCCCTGACCGGAGCGGTTGGACGCCCACCACATCTCGTCGAGGTCGCCGGCCAGGAGATTGACCGGCCCGTACCTGCCCAGATCGTCCACGACGTGCTGGGCGAACCCGGTCACGGGGACGGGTCCGGTGAGTGCGTCGACCGGCAGTTCACCCCGGGATGCGGTCGCCGGGAGCACCGGGCCTCCCTCCCGGACGTTGGTGACCGCCGCCAACCGAGCCCCGGAGGCCAGCGAGAGCCACGTCCCGCCGGCCGTGACGTCGCGGCCGGCGACGATACCGCCGACCCCCTCCGTACCGGCCGTCCATTCGTGCAGGGGTTCGGTGGGTCGGGCGTGGACCTCGTCCCGGTTGGCCACCAGCACCAGCGGGTACCGGGGGTGGACCCGGCGGGCGACGACGAGCATGCACATGGCATCGAACACTTCCCCACCGGATGACCGGGCGCAACACCGGGGCCCGCTGCTCCCGACTCCCGGCTCGGCCAGCTCGTTCACGCCGGTCGGTGGGGCTGGCCACTCAGCGCGGCCACACTTGCGGCGGTACCCCTGGGGGCGCCGCGCCGAGGGTCTGCGCC
>NZ_JAALDX010000002.1 GCF_014145095.1 Dietzia sp. SLG310A2-38A2
TCTCCTCGATCGCCCACGCCCCGCCCGGGTCGCAGCTGCGTATCCGGGTGTCGGACGGCGCCTTGTCCGCCGCTGTTCTCGGCTCCACCCCCGCCGCCGGGCGGGCCCCCGCCGCCACCGCCGAGACCACCACCGCCGAGACCACCGCACCCGAACCCGCCACACCCGAGGAGCAGTCCTGATGTCCGACGAGCAGACCCCCGTCTCCCAGCTCGGCTACGAGGAGGCCCGCGACGAGCTGATCGAGGTGGTCCGCATCCTCGAGGCAGGCGGCCAGGACCTGGACGCATCGCTGGCGCTCTGGGAACGGGGCGAGGAGCTCGCCGCGCGGTGCACGGAACACCTGGACGGCGCGCGTGACCGGATCGATGCGGTGTTGGGCGACGACGACGACGCTGCCAGCCGCACGTAGGAGGCCACAGCCCAGCGCGCCGACCAGGCGACGGTCGAACCGCTGACTATCGGCTGCTCGGGAGCGGTTCGGCGTCCTGGACGGCCGCGGCAAGCGCCTCGAAGTCCGAGGTGGTGGCCGACCCGGTCACCGCCACCCTGACGTCGTCCAGGTCCAGCACCCACACCGGACGGACGTCGTCACCGGTGTACACGGCCCACTCCCGCCCGGTCACCGGCACGATCGTCCGGCTCGGTCGCGGTCCGCCGTTCAGGGACCGGAACGCCTCCTCGGGGGCGTCGGACTGGACCAGTTCGACGAAGCTCCGCTCCCCCGTCACCCAGCCGACGTGGCTCGAGGTGGTGTCGGCGAAGCTCTCGACGCGTCCAGAGTTCGAGGTCCACTCCTCCGGGACGACCGGGGACCGGACCGGGAAGCCCAGGCTGCGGGCGTCCTGGCGCAGGGAGGCCTCGGCGTCGAACTCCGGGATCGCACCCTGCTGTGGTCCGGACGGGCTGAAGGTGCACTGGCCCGCGACACCGGCGAAGATCCCGACGATCGCCATGAGCACCACCACCGACCAGAACATGTCGCGGTTGCCCTGCAGGATTCTCGGTTTCGGCTCGGCCACGGCGTCCAGTATCCCACCCACCCGGGGCATGTCGGGCGCCTGGCCCCCGGCGGGCGTCCGGAGGTGCAACAATGAGCGCCGACACCCCATCGTGCGGCGAGTGGCCACGTCTGTTCGCGCGCAGCTATCCGAGGAGCCCGACGCCACATGTCAGACGCCCTACGCCCCGACCGTAACCTCGCCATGGAGCTCGTCCGAGTCACCGAGGCCGCCGCGCTCGCGGCCGGCCGGTGGGTGGGCCGGGGCGACAAGCTCGGGGGTGACGGCGCTGCCGTGGACGCCATGCGCGAGCTCATCGGCACCGTCGACATGGACGGCGTCGTGGTGATCGGCGAGGGCGAGAAGGACGAGGCGCCGATGCTGTTCAACGGCGAGAGGGTCGGCACCGGGCACGGCCCCGCGGTCGACGTGGCCGTGGATCCGATCGACGGTACGCGCCTCATGGCCGAGGGCCGGCCCAACTCCATCGCCGTCATCGCGGTCGCGGAGCGAGGCTCCATGTTCGACCCCTCGGCCGTCTTCTATATGCGCAAGATCGCCGTGGGGCCGGACGCGGTCGGCCACATCGACCTGTCCGAGTCCACGGAATGGAACATCCTGTCCGTGGCCAAGGCCAAGAACATCGACGTCGGCGACATGACCGTGTGCGTCCTCGACCGCCCCCGGCACGCCGAGCTCATCGCGGAGATCCGCGCGGCCGGAGCCAAGGTCCGGCTGATCATGGACGGGGACGTGGCCGGTGGCGTGGCCGCCGCCTCCGACGACAGCTCGGTGGACATGCTCATGGGGATCGGCGGCACCCCCGAGGGAATCATCACCGCCTGCGCCATGAAGTGCATGGGAGGGGAGATCCAGGGGCAGCTCTGGCCACAGGACGAGGCGGAGCACCAGAAGGCGGTCGACGCGGGACTGGACGTCGACGCGATCCTCGGCACCGACGACCTGGTGAAGGGCGACAACTGCTTCTTCGCGGCGACCGGCATCACCAACGGCGACATGGTCCGCGGCGTCAGCTACCGCTCCAACGGCGCCGTCACCAGGTCGCTGGTCATGCGGTCCAAGTCGGGCACCGTCCGGCACGTGGAGGCCCGCCACCGCATGGAGAAGCTCCGCGAGTTCTCGGCGGTCGACTACGGCCAGGGGTCCCGAGACAGCTGACCCCGCCCGGTCCCGCCGCGCCGAGCGCATGCGAGGTGCGTCGTGCGCGCCTACTCTGACCGTATGGCTGACCAGAGTGGATTCCGTATCGAGCACGACACCATGGGCGAGGTCCGGGTACCGGTCGACGCGCTCTGGCGGGCCCAGACGCAGCGGGCGGTGGAGAACTTCCCGGTCTCGGGCAGCGGGCTCGAGCGGGCGCAGATCCGCGCGCTCGGCCTCCTCAAGTCCGCCTGCGCGACGGTCAACGGACGTCTCGGCCTACTCGACCAGACCAAGGTCGATGCCATCGTGTCCGCGGCCGGACGGATCGCCGAGGGTGAGGTCGACGACCACTTCCCCGTCGACGTGTTCCAGACCGGTTCCGGAACCAGCTCGAACATGAACGCCAACGAGGTCATCGCCTCGATGTGCGCGGCCGACGGCGTCACCGTCCACCCGAACGACGACGTCAACATGTCGCAGTCCTCCAACGACACCTTCCCCACCGCGACACACGTCGCCGCGACGGAGATGGCGCTGACCGAGCTCGTCCCCGCGCTGGGTGTGCTGGCCGGGTCGTTCGAGCGCAAGTCCGTCGAGTGGCGGGATGTGGTCAAGTCCGGCCGCACCCACCTCATGGACGCGGTCCCCGTGACCCTGGGCCAGGAATTCGGAGGGTACGCGCGCCAGATCCGGGCCGGCGCCGAGCGCGTGTGCGCCACCCTGCCCCGCGTGGGCGAGCTCCCGATCGGCGGCACCGCGGCGGGCACCGGTCTCAACGCGCCCGACGGTTTCGGCTCAGCGGTGGTCGAGGAACTGCGATCCCTCACCGGGCTCGAGGAGCTGCGCCTGGCCGAGGACCCGTTCGAGGCGCAGTCCGCCCGCGACGGTCTCGTGGAGTTCTCCGGGGCGCTGCGCACGATCGCCGTCTCGCTCACCAAGATCGCGAACGACGTCCGCTGGATGGGTTCCGGTCCGATGACCGGGTTGTCCGAGGTCCACCTGCCGGACCTGCAGCCCGGGTCGTCGATCATGCCCGGCAAGGTCAACCCCGTACTGTGCGAGACCATCTCCCAGGTCGCCGCCCAGGTCGTGGGCAACGACGCCGCGGTGGCCTGGGCCGGTGCGACCGGGGCCTTCGAACTCAACACCGCGATCCCGGTGATGGCCCGCAACGTCCTGGAGTCTGCCCGGATCCTCACCACGTCCACGACCCTGTTCGCCGAGCGCTGCATCGACGGGATCGAGCCCGACGTCGAGCGGATGCGCCGGTACGCCGAGTCCTCGCCCTCGATCGTCACCCCGCTCAACTCGGCGATCGGCTACGAGGAGGCCGCCCGGGTGGCCAAGCACGCCCTGGCGGAGGGGATGACGATCCGCGAGGCCGTGATCGCCCTGGGCTTCGTCCCCGACCCGCTGAGCGAGGACGAGCTGGACCGCCGCCTCGACGTGCTGGGGATGACGGGCCTCGACCGCGAGCGCTGACCCCGGACGCGGCCTCCCGCACGGGACCGACGAGACCTGGGGAGGACCTGCGCTGCGTGCCCGGTGCGGGCACGCAGCGCAGCCTCTGCTCACCCGCTGATCATGCTGCGTGGATCCGGCGCAGCTCCCCCGGCTCGGCGTCCGGGTGGAACTCCTCGAGCATCGTGGTGACCAGCTCGGCGATCGCCGAGCGCTCCGAGCGGTTGAGGGTCACGTGCGCGAACAACGGATGCCCCTTGAGCTTCTCCACCACGGCCTGGATCCCGTCGTGACGACCGACCCGCAGGTTGTCCCGCTGGGCCACGTCATGGGTGAGGACGACCCGTGATCCCGATCCCAGCCTGGAGAGCACAGTGAGCAGGACGTTGCGCTCGAGGGACTGCGCCTCGTCGACGATCACGAACGAGTCGTGCAGGCTCCGGCCACGGATGTGGGTGAGCGGCAGCACCTCCAGGATGTCGCGGTCCATCACCTCGTCGATCACGTTCTCACTGACCAGGCCCTCGAGGGTGTCGAACACCGCCTGCGACCACGGCGACATCTTCTCGGTCTCGCTCCCCGGCAGGTAGCCGAGTTCCTGTCCGCCCACGGCGTAGAGGGGCCGGAACACGACGATCTTGCGGTGGCGGCGCCGCTCGAGGACGGACTCGAGCCCGGCGCACAGGGCGAGCGCGGACTTCCCCGTCCCCGCCCGGCCACCGAGGGAGACGATCCCGATCGACTCGTCCAGCAGACAGTCGATCGCGATGCGCTGCTCCGCGGAACGGCCGCGCAGGCCGAACACCTCGATATCACCGCGGACCAGCTTCAGCCCGCCGCCGTCGGTGACGCGGGCCAGCGCCGACGACGACTCGGTCTGGATCCGGATCCCGCAGTGGACCGGTGTCTCCCCGTCCAGACCGGCTGCCCGCGCCGCGAGTGGCGAGGCCCCGCCATCGGTGAACAGGGTGTCCACGAGGTCCTGGGTGGCGGGCAGGTTCGCGACCCCGCTGTAGCCGGTCAGCACCACGTCCTGGGCGTGGTACTCGTCGGCGGGCAGGCCCACGGAGCCCGCCTTGACCCGCAGGGGCACGTCCTTGGAGACCAGGACGGTGTCGAGACCCTCCGCGCGGAGGTTGAGTGCGCACGCGAGGATCCGGGAGTCCTCCCCGTTGTTCCGGAACCCGGCGGGCAGGATCGCCTGGTCGGTGTGGTTGAGCTCGACCCTCAGGGTTCCCCCCTGCTCGGTGATGGGCAGATCGCCGTCGAGCCGACCGTGTCGCAGGCGCAGGTCCTCGAGAAGTCGGAGTGCCTCCCGGGCGAAGTATCCGAGCTCGGGGTGGTGACGCTTGCCCTCCAACTCCCCGATCACCGCGATGGGCAGCACCACGCGGTGCTCGGCGAAGCGGGTGACGGCCCACGGGTCAGAGAGCAGAACCGAGGTGTCGAGGACGTAGGTACGTACGGTGTCGGTCACGGCGGACTCCTGGCCCGCGGCACCGCGGGCGAGCTGGGGGTGGACCGGTCGGCTCAGGTCACCTGGTGGTGACGGGGCCGGGTGCCGGCCCCCTCCCGATCGAGTGGATCGATCATCGGCTGGGACCTCCCGACGGTCGGCTTCCCCACCGACCGTTGTGACCCACGCTACGCCCGAATCACACGAGTGTGAGTTAACTCATCGTGAATTCGTGAGTCCTGCCGGGATCCGTCACGCGCACCGGGTCACGTCACCCTCTCGAACGCGGCGGCCAGGCCCTGCCCGCCGCCGAGGCACATCGTCTCCAGCGCGAGCCGGCCCTGTCTCCGGGCGAGCTCCCGGGCCATGGTGGTGAGGATACGTGTCCCCGTGGCCCCGACGGGGTGCCCGAGCGAGATCCCCGAACCGTGCACGTTGAGCCGCTCGCGGTCGGCCACCGTGAAGCCGAACCCGTCCTCCCACTCCCGCAGGCACGCCAGGACCTGGGCGGCGAAGGCCTCGTTGAGTTCGATCAGGTCGAAGTCCGCGAGACGCAACCCCAGGTCGCCCAGCAACTCGGCGGTGGCGGAGACGGGACCGATCCCCATCCGGGCGGGATGCACTCCGGTCACCGACCAGCCGAGGGGTCTGACGTACGCGCGCAGCCCGAGGCTCGCCGCGCGATCGCGGGTGGTCACGACGCACACCGCGGCGCCGTCGTTCTCCCCGCTGGCGTTGCCGGCGGTCACGGTCGCCCCGGGGTCGACCCGGGAGCGC
>NZ_JAALDX010000283.1 GCF_014145095.1 Dietzia sp. SLG310A2-38A2
AGGCACTGGCCCAGGTGAGCGGCGCCACCGCGCCGGTGGTGCTGGTGGGCAGCCACGGGTCGGAGTGGGAGGGCGGGTTCGACACCCCTCTGGACGACGACGAGCTCACGCTGCTCGCCCGCGTGGGTTCCGAGCTCTCCGAGATCGTCTCGCGCACCCCCGGGGCACACGTCGAACCCAAGCCCACGGCCGCCGTACTGCACGTCCGCCCGGTCGAGGACCCGGCCCTGCGCCGGCAGGCGATGGCCGAGGCCATGGCCGGACCCGCCGCCCTCGACGGCGTGTTCGTGACCGAGGGCAAGAACGTCGTGGAGATCGCGGTCCGCGAGGCGAGCAAGGGCGCGGCGATCGAGCGGCTGGTCGAGCAGACCGGCGCGGAGATCGCGATCTTCATCGGCGACGACGTGACCGACGAGCGCGGTTTCGCGCGCCTCCGCGACGGGGACGTCGGGATCAAGGTCGGAGACGGACAGACGCTCGCCGCACACCGCGTGGTCGACATCCCCGCGGTCGTGGGGCTGCTCTCCCGGCTCGCCGAACTGCGGTCCTGACACTCGCTCCACCCCGCATTTGACCCCGGCGGCGAGTATCAACATAGACTTAACGACAACGGTTCCCATTGCTACGAGAGCGGTCTTCGCCATGTCGTCATCCACCCTGCCCCGCACGCCACTTCCAACCCGGGTCGCGGCCCTCGCCGCCGCCGCACTACTCGGAGGAGCCGTTCTGACCGCCTGCGGGTCGGACGACGGTTCCGGCGAGGGGGCCACGGCCGCCGGACCGACCGTCGTGGCCTCCACGAGCGTCTACGCCGACATCGCCGAGCAGGTCGCCGGCGGTAACGCGACAGTGGAGTCCGTGATCTCCGATCCGGCCGCCGATCCGCACTCCTACGAGGCGAGCCCGGCCGACGCCGCCGCGGTCACCGGCGCGGACCTCGTGGTCTACAACGGCGCCGGGTACGACTCCTTCGTGGACCGGGCCCTGGAGAACGCCACGAACGTGCCCGTGGTCCGGGCGGTCGACGAGTACGCGCGCGTCACCGGCCAGTCGGTCGCCGAACACTCCCACGACGACGAGCACGGGCACGACGAGCACGGTGAGGACGACCACGGGCACGACGACGACCACGACGATCACGGAGCCGAGGACGGCCACGATGATCACGGTGCCGAGGACGGTCACGACGACGATCACGACGACCACGACCACGCGTCTGACACCAACGAGCACGTCTGGTTCAGCCTGCCCACCGCGGCCGCCGTGGCCGAGCGGGTGGCCGAGGAGCTGGCGACGATCGACGAGGAGAACGCCGAGGAGTACCGCGAGAACGCCAGCCGGTTCGCCGAGTCCCTCGACCCGCTCGAGGCCGAGCTCGACGCGATCCACGACCGCGGGCACTTCCCCTACGCCCAGACCGAGCGGGTCGGCGCCCACCTGTTCGACGCCGCCCACATGGTCGACCTGACGCCGCGCGGATTCCTGGCCTCGATCGAGGACGACACCGACCCGTCCGCGGCCGACCTCTCCGCCATGCTCGACCTGATGGACGAGCGGGAGGTCGCGTTCCTCGCGTTCAACACCCAGACCGAGACCACCGTGACCGCCCGGGTCCGTGACGCCGCCGAGTCGGCGGACGTCGCCGTCGTGGACCTCACCGAGACCCTCCCCGAGGGCATGGACTACACCACGTGGATGACGGGGATCGTCGACTCGCTGTCCTCGGCCCTCGACGGCGCGACCCCGGTCGCCGATGGTGGACACTGACCAGGTGTCATCCCACTTCCGCGGCGAACCCGGCCCCGGGCCGGTCGTCTCCCTGGAGTCGGTGACGGTCTCACGAGGCGGGCGCACCCTCATCCGCGATCTCGACCTCGAGGTGGCCGCCGGGGAGTTCGTCGCCGTCCTCGGCCCCAACGGAGCCGGCAAGACGACCCTCCTCAAGGTGCTCCTCGGCGAGCTGACACCCGATTCCGGCACCGTGCTGGTGGACGGCCGCGCCCCGGGCGACCGCGGAACCCACCTGGGGTACGTGCCCCAGCAGAAGGCGTTCGATCCCGGGATCACCCTGCGCGGACGCGACCTGGTGGGACTCGGGATCGACGGCACCCGCTGGGGCCCGGGGTGGCCGTCCCGACGCGGCGAGAAGCGTCGGGTGGTCGACCATGCTCTGGACCGCCTGGGCGCCGGGCAGCTGGCGGACAAGCCGCTCGGTCGCATGTCCGGAGGCGAGCAGCAACGCGTCAGGGTGGCCCAGTCCATCGCGTGCGACCCGTGCGTCATGCTCTGCGACGAGCCGCTGCTGAGCCTGGACCTCACCGGCCAGCGCACCGTCGCCTCGGTTCTCGACCACCGGCGCCGTCAACACGGCACCGCGGTCCTCTTCGTCACCCATGAGATCAACCCGGTGCTGCCGATGGTCGACCGGATCGTTTACCTCGTGGACGGGCGCCACCGCATCGGCACCCCGCAGGAGGTGTTCACCACGGAGGTCATGTCCGACCTCTACTCCTCGCCCGTCGAGGTGTTGCGGGTCCGTGGCCAGATCATCGTGGTGGGCGACACCCAGCACCTCTGCGCCGAGCCCTGGTCCACGGGCCACCACCATCACGACGACACCCACCCCGGAGCGCACTGATGGACCGCCTGCTCGAGATCGCCGGGACGATCGCCGACACCGAGGTCACCGCGTACCTGCTCCGACAGGACTTCGTGCTGTACGGCCTGGTCGCGATCGCGCTGCTCGGCCTGCTGGCCGGGGCGATCGGTCCGTTCATCGTGATGCGGCAGATGTCGTTCTCCGTGCACGGGGCCAGCGAGCTCGCCCTGACCGGAGCCGCCGCCGCCCTGCTGTTCGGCCTGAACCTGGGCCTGGGTGCGATCCTCGGATCCGTCGTGGCCGCGCTGATCTTCGGGCTCATGGGCGCCCGCGCCTCCCAGCGCGACAGTTCGATCGGCGTGGTCATGGCGTTCGGTCTCGGCATGGCCGTGCTGTTCATCCACCTCTACCCGGGCCGGTCGGGAACCAGCTTCTCCCTGCTGACCGGGCAGATCGTGGGTGTGTCCGAACACGGCGTGGTCCAGATGGCGGTGGTCGCGGCGATCATCTGCGTCACGCTGATCGCTCTCTACCGTCCGTTGGTCTTCTCCTCCGCGGATCCCGAGGTCGCGGAGGCGCGGGGAGTTCCGGTGCGGGCCATCAACCTCATCTTCGCGGTGTTGGTGGGGCTCGCGGCCGCCCAGGCGGTCCAGGTGGTGGGTGCGCTGCTCGTGCTCTCGCTTCTCATCACACCGGCCGCGGCCGCAGC
>NZ_JAALDX010000284.1 GCF_014145095.1 Dietzia sp. SLG310A2-38A2
CGACCACCGCAGGTCCCGGCGCCCCGGTGGCGCCGACTCCCGTGTCTCCGGCCTCGGTGACGGCCACGACCACACCGCCCGAGATGTCCACGTCGACCACCCGGCCGTCGAGCAGCCCCACCCCGGCGATGCGGTCGACCTGCCTCCCGGCTTTGCCGTCTGGCCGCGGGTCTGTGGCGCCGGGCTCCGAGGCCCCGTCCCCACGCTGGCGGATGAGTGTGTCCACTGACTGGGTTCTCCTGCTCTACCGGACCGTCCCTGACCGGGTCGGGATGGTGCCCTTGCGCTTTCGACCAGGACGCGAGATATTGACCTCGTCAATACAGCTCAGTGTCACGGGTCGGTGTTTCGGCCGGATTACCCCGCCGGATCTGGTCTGTAACCGCTCGCGGACGATGGGAGACACCGGTGTCGGGGTTACGTGGCGATGGGCTCACGCGCCTGGGTGCACGCATCCGGCACCACCGTCAGCAGCTCGGCCTGACCCTCGTGGAGGTGGCCGGTCAGGCCGGGATCTCGCAACCGTTCCTCAGCCAGATCGAACGCGGCAAGGCGGCCCCGAGCATGTCGACGCTCGAGGGGCTCGCCCACGCATTGGGCACCACGCAGGCGCACCTGCTGGAAGCGGTCGACTCCGTCGACCCGACGTCCGGAGGTCCCGGCGGACCGGCGGGGGACTCGACCGCAGCAGGGGACTCGACATCCTCGACGGGCGGACACGTGGACGTCCGTCGCGCGTCGGAGGGAGCCGTCCTCACCCGCGCGGAGGGCACCGTCGGGGGGCACACCCGACTGCTGCCGGGCGGGCCCAACGACACGCAGTTCCTGGAGTTCGTGGAGACCAATCACGTGCCGGGTCGATTCTTCGAACACCCGGGCCGCGAATGGGTGTACGTCACCAGGGGCACTGTCCTGCTCGAGGTGGGCGAGTCACTCAGTCGGCTGGAGGCGGGGGACGTCGCGCGGTACGACGGCACCCTCCCCCACCGCTGGTATGTACCCGAGGGCGGGCAGGCCTGCCTGATCGTGGCACGACCGGGCTGAGTCACAGCGCCACACCGCCGACCCACCACACCGCCGCCCCACCCCGCCGACCTGGGGCGCCCTGCAGGGGCCGAGCAGGGCGCCCACGCCGTGCAGTATCGGCCGGGAGCCCACGCTCCACACGGGCGCCCTCCCGCCGACGCGCCACCAATCACCTTCGAACCTTCGCGCACACCCCGCTGACCTGCGATGCCCTGCACGTAGCGAACAGGGCACGCCAGGTCAGGCCGACGGAATCCGTGCACCCACGCAGTGTCATACCTCGAACATACGATCGAACCATGACCTATACACCGCCGCCTGCTTCCGACGACATCGATCCTTCCGAGGTGCTCATCCCGCCTCCCGGATTCACCACTTCGACGGGGCCCGCACTCCCCGTCCTGGTCCCCGAGGCGTTCGCTCGGTGGGACCCGGGTCAACAACGCGGCTACCTCGCCCAGAGAACGATCTGCGCGGCCGAGGGTCGGACACTCGCCTATGCCTACGACTGCGTCCGTTCCGCCACCGACCGTTTCGCCACCGAGCACGACCGCCACCGTGATCCGTGGGAAGCCGCCGCCACCATGATCAGCGCCTCCATGGCGCTTTCCCGCCACGGTGCATCCCGTCTAGTGACCACCGCGGTCGAACTCACCGAACGGCTCCCACGTACCGCGGCGCTTCTGGCGACCGGGTGGATAGGCATCCTCGCCGCACACACCATCGCCGAGGAGACGGCCCTGGTGGACGATCACCACATGCCCGAACTCGATCGGCGGATCAGCGAGGGGCTGGCCCCCACCAGGCGCAGGACCCACCCGCCGAGGCTCGGTCCGCTGCGCAAGATGCTCATCAAGACCATCGCGGCCTGCGATCCACTAGGTGCCGATGCCCGCGCCCAGCAGGCGCGACGTGACCAGGACGTGGAGCTGGTGCCCCTCCGGGACGACCGGGCGATCATCACCGCCACGCTCACCGCCGAAGACGCCCTGGAGATCGCGGACCGCATCGAGGCCCTCGCCCGCACCGCCTCGGCTGACGATCCGCGCTCCCTCGGCCAACTCCGCGCCGCCGGGTTGCTCGCACTCAGCCGTGGCTGGGCCTGCCTCCCCGACCCGCAAGGAGAACACCCCACCGACCCGGAGGCCCGGTCTGCAGCCCGCCGAGTGATCATCCACGCCTACGACGACGGCAGCCCGGACAATCGCGGCATCACCCTCGCCGGGTACGGGCCGGTCACCGGCCACACCGCCGACAAACTGCAGCGCAACGCCAGGCGGAGGATCAACGCGCTCTCCGAACTCGCGGCCCCTGACACCGCCGCCGCCCGGCGCCACACTCCCTCCGAGGCCCTGGCACGCTTCTGCCGGGGACGTGACGGTACGTGTGTCTTCCCCGGATGCCAGACCTCCGCCGAGAAGGCCGACCTCGATCACATCGTCCCCTTCGACCACGACCACCCCGACCAGGGCGGACACACGACGTGCGATGACCTCGGGAGCCTCTGCCGCTTCCACCACAGACTCAAGACCGACGGCGTGTGGGCCTACTACCGGGACACCGACGGTGGGTACGTGTGGATCCACGGTCCCCACCACCCGGACAGGGACCCCGGAACGCGCATCACGACGTTCCCCACCGGGCCTCTCGCCGGCCACGCCCCGCCACAACGCCCCGAGGCGAGCCGTCGCCAGCGGGAGGCAGCCGAAGCTGGTGAGACCGGCAACGGCTCAGCCGAGTCCCGTCGGCGACCCCATCAGCGCCACCGTCGCGATATCGAACGACGCAAACTCCGTGAGCAGGCTCGACTCCGGAGACAGGCCCCACCGACCGGTCCGGTGCCTCCGCGGACACCGTCGACTCCCGTGACTGACGCCGAACCCCCGTTCTGATGGGCTGCGCACGACTCTCGACGTCAGAATCGCGAACTCGTCGGGTACCACCCGTCGGAGTCGTCGTGGGGACCGATGGATCGGACCTCGATGTGCTCGAAGGATGCGAAGTCCCGGGCGAGCCGGTCCCAGTTCTCGCGGGTGATCGCGGTGGTGATCGCCGAGGCGATCCGCCCGATCCCGCCGTAGATCCCGGAGAGCTGGTTCCCGGTCACGCCCATGGACGCCCGTGCACCGGTCGAGAAGTGGTGCAGCCGGGCCAACCACGGCGCGGTGCCCGGGTCGCGCTCGGCGAACTCAAAACCCGGGCCCAGGTAGGGACTCCGTCCGGCCGGGTGATCGACCGCGGGCGGATGGCGGTCGGACCACAGTGCAATGTCGTCGACGAATTCGGAGAGCTCCGGACGCATCCGCAGATCCACCTGGTAGCCGGTCGCCGCCAGCACCACGTCCGCGTGGAACCGACCCCTGGTGGTGTCGATCGCGATCTCCTGCCCGCCGGTGTCGGTGTGGACCACCGAGACGGCGTTCCACCCGCAGCCGGTGTGCAGGGCGAAGCCGGAGTGGGTGAAGCACCGCCACACCGAGTGCTGAGTGGGGGGCTGCGGCAGGCCTCCGGACACCACGCCGAATTCCCACTTGCTCTGGTCGTCGAGGTCGTAGAAGCGTTCCTGCATGCCCGGGAACTCCATCCACCGCAGCGGGTTGGAGGCCGGGACCGTCGCCCGTCGCACGAACACTTGCGCCCGGATGGCGCCGTGGTCCAGGGCGGTAGCCGCGTTGTCGAACCCGGAGGCGCCGCCACCCAGCACCGCCACCCGCAGACCCCGCAACGCGGTGAAGTCGATCGGGTCCTCCGTGTGGAACCAGCGCTCGCGGGGCAGCGAGGAGGAGATGAACTCCGGCACGCGAACACCGCCTCCGCCCGCGAGCCCGAGGGCGAAGACGATGCGCCTGGCGGTCAACGTGGTCTCCTGCCCGTCCGGACCGTGCAGTTCCACGGAGAACGGCCCGTCCGGGGTGGTGGGCCGGTGGATCGCGGTGACCCGGGTCCGATGCTGTACGCGGACGCCCGTGACCTCCCGGTACCAGAGCAGGTAGTCGTTCCAGTCCAGGCGGGGGATGAGGTCGACGGCAGCCCATGCGGCCTCACCGTAAACCGCCTCGAACCAGCGGCGGACGTGCAGGGAGGGCACATCGAACTCGATTCCCCGCATGTGTTTGGGGCTGCGCAGGGTGTGCATGCGGGCGTAGCGGTCCCAGCAGCCGACCTCGTGTTCCGGGCCGTCGTCCACCACCAGGACGCGGTCGATCCGTTGGCGCTGCAGCGCGAACGCCGTGCCCAGGCCGGCCTGTCCGCCGCCGATCACCAGGACGTCGAGTTCGGTGGACCCGGGAGCGCGGGGGATCCAGTCGCGGGCGTGGCTGGTGGTGGCGATGTCCTCGTGCACACGGGCCCGGAGTGTCGCCAGGCGCGTGTCCGCGTCGGGGAGGCGGCGGGAGGACTGAACCCCGGCCACAGGATCGGAGCTCACAGAGGTCACGGAGGTCATGGCGGAGGATCTCCTGGGTTCAGCGGGCCCGGGTGGAGGTCGCGGGCCCACCCGGGTCCTGTGCCCGGGCGGACACCACGGCGATGCCTGACTGATGACTCGACCGCCGTGCCGTGGGACGCGGCGGCCGGATCGGCGGGGCCGACCGCACCATCGTGGTGTCGATCCCGAGTCTGGCACCGCGGTTTTTCGGCCGTGTTACGGGCGGATGAGCCCGGTGTGCCGGGCCTGGGATATCCGTGCGGCGAGCTGATCGAGGGCCTCGGTGCTCAGCCTCCCGTGGACGCGCAGGCGGGCGATACCGCCGTCCGGGAACACGTCGAGCCGGACGAATCGCACCGGATCCACCGCACTGTGCCCCTGCCCCGGACCCGACCCAAACCCCGGTCCCGGTCCCGGTCCCACCAGGAAGCGGTGCCGGCAGTCCGGTCGCAACGGCGTACGCGGAACCAGGTCGACCCACCGTTCGGGGTGCCCGAGGTCCTCCGCTCGTGCGATCCCGCGCAGCGACGCCGCCGCGGGTGCGTTACCGATGTAGTAAGAGGTGTCGATCTCCACGTGGTCAACCGTCCCCGGGCCTGCGAGCGCCACCGTCACATGGTCGTTGCCCCCCTCACGCCGCCGGGCGTTCTCCCAACCCTCGCCCATGATGCGGGAGCGGCCGGGGGCGATGATGTTCGCCGGCGAGGAGTAGAACAGGTCCGAGCAGTCGATCACCCGGCCCCCGTTCTCCGCGGCCGCCAGGTCGACGGTTCCGTGAAGGAACGTCGGGTCAGGGGTCGGCTCACCGTGGACCCGCAACCGGGCGACCCCACCATCCGGGATCATCCGCAGGCGCACATGGGTCACCGGCACCGAGTCGGCCACCGCGACGAGATTGCGGGTGTCGCCCTCCGCGGCGGTGTCCGGCACCAACGGCCGCCAGTGGGCTCCCACCAGGTCTTCGGTCCCCGGGTAGTCGTCGATCCACGCGCCGTCCACGGCGACCTGCGGGGGAAAGTTGCCGCGGAAGAAGGCGGTGTCCACCACCACCCCGCGAACCACGCCCGGCACCCCGAGACGGATGATCGCCGCGTCCTCACCGGGCGAGCGACGCCGACGGGTCTCCCAGCCGTCATAGACCTTGCCCTTGTGCCCGAACAGTGCCGGGTCGAACACCGGCTCGGTGGGCAGGATCAGGTTCTCCTTCTCGGCGAAGAACTCGTCGTCGGCGTACACGACGCTGCCGGCGAGCGCGCGGGAAGCGAGGTCGGGAAGGGCGAGGAAGTCGGGCTCGGACATCCGGGGGTCTCCATTCATGAGAGCGATCGCGCGCCGACCCGGGCGGGTGGGCAGGTGGCCGGGCTGACCGGCACCGGGCGGAAGAGGGCCGCGCCCACGGCGGGGCCGTCGAGGTCGATGCGACGACCGGCGAGGTATACCTCGTGAACCACGCCGCCCAGTGCGCGCTGGGCGTAGGCGGTGACGGGATTCTTGTGCTGCAGGCGCTCGGGCAGGACCACGAACGCCTCGTCGGGAGCCAGGACCACGAGGTCGGCGCGGGCGCCGGGGCGGATCGCACCGCGGTCGACCATCCCGGCGAACTCGGCGGGGCCGGAGGACATCCACCGGACGACGTCGGGCAACCCCAGACCGCGCACCCGCGCCTCCGACCAGATGATCGCCAGACCCAGCTGGACCGAGGCGATACCGCCCCACGCCTGGCCGAAGTCACCACTGTCGAATCGCTTGAGCTCGGGCACACACGGCGAGTGGTCGGAGACCACCAGGTCGATGGTCCCGTCGCGCAGTCCCTCCCAGAGTCGCTCGCGGTTGCCGGCCTCGCGGATCGGCGGACAACACTTGTAGTGGGTGGCGCCCGGCTGGATCTCCTCGGAGAACAGCGACAGATAGTGCGGGCACGTCTCCACCGTCAGGGGCAGGCCCTCCGCCTTGGCCCCGCGGATCAGCGGTAGGGCGTCGGCGGCCGACAGATGCAGGATGTGAGCGCGGCAGCCGGTGCGCCGGACGCCGTCGATGACCTGCGCCACCGCGCGGACCTCAGCGCTGACCGGTCGAGACTCCAGGAATCCCGAGTAGGCGGGCCCGGACGTCGGGGGTTGCGCATCGATGGTCCCGGCGTCCTCGGCGTGGACGATCAACAGTCCGCCGAATCCGGCGATCTCCTCCATGGCCGCAACCATCTGAGCGGCATCCAGGGGCGGGAACTCGTCGATCCCGGAGTGCAGCAGGAAGCACTTGAACCCGAACACCCCGCGCTCCCACAGCTCGCGCAGCCGGCCCAGGTTGTCCGGCACGGCGCCGCCCCAGAATCCGGCGTCCACGTGCAACTTCCCGGTAGCGCTGGCCAGTTTGGCGTCGAGGGCGGCGGGACTGGTGGTTACCGGGCTGGAATTGAGCGGCATGTCGATCAGGGTCGTCACGCCGCCGCACGCAGCGGCGCGGGTGGCGCTGACGAACCCCTCCCAGTCGGTACGACCGGGCTCGTTGACGTGCACATGGGTGTCGACCAGGCCGGGCAGCAGGACCACCTCGTCACCCAGGTCCACGACCTCCGTGCCGGCAGGCGTCGGAGAGGTCGGGGCCGCGGGTCCGGTCTCGACGGCCAGGATGATCCCGTCGGAGACCGTCACGGTGGCCGGCACGATCTCGGAACCGACCACTGCCCGGTGCGCGCGGAAGACGATCTCGGGGACACGGCGTGCACTCATGTCGTGGTCTCCGCATGGTCTGGGACGGGCCTGCGGGGGTGGGCCTGATCGTGGGGGTGGGCCTGATCGATTCCGGTGCTCCGGAGCCGGTCGAGTACGGCCCGGTCCACACCGGCCAACTCGGCCACTTCCTCGGCCGTGGTGGCCCCGCAGTCCATCGCGCGGACGCAGAAGTCGGCCAGTGCGCGGGCGGTGGCCGGCTCGTCGAGGTATCCGGCCGACACCGGGGCTCCGGCCGGTGTGGTGCCGAGGTAGGCCGCGATGCGTGTGCACGCGGTGGGCAGCGAGCGGCGGTAGAAGGCGTAGGTGGCCACGTAACGGGAGACCAGCTGCGCGGGATGCAGGTCCCAGCCCTGGTAGAAGCCCCGGCGCAGCGACCGGTCGACCAGCCGCGCGTGCAGCTGCCAGGCGGTGAGTACCGCGTCCGGCTCGCCCACGGGCAGCCGGTTGGTGGAGCCGTCCGAGAGCGCCACCCCGGTCCCGGCGGCCGCGACCTGCATGACGGCCTTGGCGTGGTCGGCCGCGGGGTGGTCCATGGCCTGGTACTCGGGGGCGATCCCACACGCCGCGGAGTAGTCGTAGGTGCCGTAGTGCAAGCTGATGCAGCGCCGGTCGGCGGCGTGGACCAGCCGGGCGACCAGCGCGGATCCATCGGGGGCGCAGATCGACTGCGGGGTCTCGATCTGGATCTCGAACCCGATGCTCCGCTCCGCCAGTCCGCACGCCTGCTCGAGCTCTCGGCACATGCGGACCATGGCGTGCACCTGGTCCACCGACGAGACCTTGGGCAGGGTCGGGCGGAAGCCGGCCAGCCCGCCCTCCGCCGCGAGCCCGCTGACGAACCGCGTGAAGGTGCGGATCCCCCGCCGGCGGGTGGCCGGGTCGAGAGAGCCGAACCGCAACCCCCAGAACGGAGGGAGCGACGACGAGGTCTGCCCCCGCCCCGACGCCGCTGTCCGCGCCATCAGCAGATCGGCCAGCACCCGGTCCACGTGCGCGTCCTCGTCGCGATCGCGGTCACCGGCGGGCACGCCCTGTTGGGTGAAGCCGTCCTCGAAGTCGATGCGCAGGTCCTCGACGGGTTCCCGCTCGAGTTTGCCCCTCACGAGCGCGTGGAGTGAGGCGGCCTCGGAGCGGAGGACCGCCTCGTCGTCGTCGCCCCCGGGTCCCCCGAACCCCACGTCTCCGAATATCACGTCACCGAACACGCTCACCAACGCGGCGGCGTCCGGCAGGTGGGTGTCGAACGCCTCGAGCGCGGCCGTGCCCACCTCCGCCACCACCCCGGCGTGGACGCGATCGGCCGGCAGGTACAGGGTGTGGACGGGTTGGCGGGCGGCGGGCGGGCCCGGGAACCGCTCGGCGAG
>NZ_JAALDX010000285.1:0-5460 GCF_014145095.1 Dietzia sp. SLG310A2-38A2
TGTCGATCTGGTCGACCATCTCACCCCGGCCGGCACCCAGGCGGTCGACCGGACGAGCGCCGACGTGTCCGCCGCCGACGTCGACGTCCTGGTCCTGCCGGGCGGCGTCGCCAACCCGGACGCCCTGCGCCGGGACCAGCACGCGGTCACCCTCGTCCGCGAGATGGTCGAGGCCGGCAAGCCCGTCCTGGCCATCTGCCACGCGCCGTGGGTCCTGATCGAGGCCGACGTCGTCCGCGGGCGCCGCGTCACCTCCTACCCGAGCCTGCGCACGGACCTGGCCAACGCCGGTGCCGACTGGGTGGACGAGGAGCTGGTCAGCTCGGACGGCGTCTTCACCAGCCGCAACCCCGACGATCTCCCCGCCTTCTGCGACGCCCTCCTGGGAGCTATCCGCGGAGTGGACTAGGGCACCCGGGACCGGTCGGGCGCAGCGACTATGGGGGTGAGGATGTGATCGGCGTCTACGTCCACGACCGCGGGCGTGGTCATCTCCACCGCGTGCTCCCCGTGATCGGCGCACTGCGGGAGCGGGGCCTCGACGTGACGATGCTGATCGCAGGACAGATCGACGACGCGCTCCTCCCGCAGGGGACCCGGGTCGTCCACCTCCCCGCCGAGACCGGGGACCGGGAGTCTCCGGAGGAGATCACCCTCGACGCCCGTCGCGTGGCTGTCGCGTGGATGGACCGCGCCAAACCCCGCGCGTTCTGGGTCGACTCCTCGCCCGCCATGTCGTTGGCCGCACGGATGACCGGAATCCCGATGGTCAGCACCCTGCCTCCCGGAGTGAGGGAGGACGAGCCCCACCTGCTGCGGGTCCGTGCGGCGGAGCGCCTGATCGGGGCGTGGCCCCCGGGCGTGCACCAGGCCACACTGCGGCGGACCGAGAGCCCGGTGGCGGAGATCGGCGGCGTGTCCCGGTTCGAGCGTCGGGACCGTGAACCACGGGATCGTCCTCGGCCCCGGGTGGTCCATCTGAACGGCTCCGGGACGGGTGGTGACCACAGGTTCTGGCGGGCGGTCAGGACCACCGCTCGCGATCTCGGGGTGACCGAATGGCTGGAGATCGGCGGCCCGGACGGGTCGTGGCACGAGGACCCGTGGCCCGAGCTGTGTTCTGCGGACGTGGTGGTAACCGGGGCCGGACAGGCGTCCGTGGCCGACGCCGCCTGTGCCGACGTCCCACTGGTGGTGGTCCCGAGCCGCCGCCCGTACGGGGAGCAGGACGCCACGGCCGACGCCCTCGACGGGATGCCGGGGGCCTCCGTGATGCGCTACGGCAACGGCCCGACGGCCGTCGCCCGGGCGGTCACGGAACAGGTCGACCGCTTCCGCGACGGGGAGTCGACCGGGATCAGATCGTGGTGGGGTGTCGACGGAGCGGCCTCCCGGGCGGCCGAGGTGATCCGGGCCGTCACGACAGGACTCGCCAGGTGACGAGGTACGGCCGGTGCCGCATTGCCGAATTCTCACTTCCGCGAAAATGTTGCTGACTAAGCAAGCGGCAGAGGCGTTTTCAGGTAGTTAGGCACGCCTTGGTGTATTGGTTTCCGCTTGACCTCTCCCTGTCGGCTGACAGGATGGAGTCAACCGCGTTCTGAACAATCAGGGCTCATGGCAGAGCACTTCAGCGTCGCGGGAAGGAGGCGCCGTGCCCAGATACAGGAACCTCGAACCCACTGCGGAGTTCTGGTCGTGGCGGGACGATGCCGCCTGCATTGATCTCGAAGACCTGTTCTACAGCGCAGAGGACGAATCGAAGGGCGAACGCCGTCGCAAGGAGGAGAGGGCCAAGGCCGTCTGTCAGGGCTGCCCGGTGTTCGACCCCTGTCGGCAGTTCGCCATGGAATCGAAGGAACTGTACGGGGTCTGGGGTGGGACGACCGAGTCCGAACGGCACGCCATGGCGGGCCGACACCGGACCGGCTGACACCGGCCGACCCCGCGGAGGCTAGAGACTCTCCCGCGGGGTCGCCTCATGACCCGTGTTGCCCGCGGACCGGTTCCGCTCCTTGAGTTCCGCCTCATAGACGTGGCGACGCCCGTCGGTGACCTCGTCCCGGACGGCCTTGCTGACCTCTCGGGCAGTGGTCCAGAACCCGTCGTCGAACTCCTCGACCATCTGGAACGTCCACCGCCCGTGGAGGACGTTCACCCCGACCATCTCGGTCCGGATCAGCTCCGCGAGTTCGGTGCGGCCGGCCGCGTCCAGCTGGTCTGCGGCCTGCTGGTAGAGGATGTCCGCCCGCCCGATGAGCTGGTGCAGGTCATAGAGGTGCCCCCGGGCCCGCTCCACGTACTCCAGTGCCTCGGTGGCGGTGCCTGCGGCCTCCACCTCGGCGTCGGTCGCGCCGGGCGGACGGCGGTGTGCCTCATCCACGCTCGGCGTCCGGTCTCCGCTGGCAGCCCCCTCGTCCCCCCGGTCCTCCTCCACCGTCAGACCGTGCGGGTCAGGCGCCGGAGCTGATTCGGGTCGGTCCGGTGCTTGAGAGCGGTGACCAGGCCTGACCGGGGCCCCTGGTGATCGTTGTAGGTCCGCGGCTCGCCCTCGAACATGCGCTCTGACCTGGTTTCCGGCGCGTCGTCCGTGGAGGCCTTGAGGAAGCGGTTCGGCAGCGAGAGCTTGGCGATCGTGCGCCACGACTGCCAGTACTGCTTGTACAGCGGGCCCGTCGTGTACGGCAGATCCCAGCGCCGACACACGTCCTGGACCTTCTCGGAGATCTCGCCGTACCGGTTGGACGGGATGGTGGGGAAGAGGTGGTGCTCGATCTGGTACGAGAGATTGCCCGACATGAAGTGGGTGAGCTGGCTGCCGGTGAAGTTGGCGGAGCCGAGCATCTGACGCAGGTACCACTGCGCCTGGGTCTCCTCGGAGAGATCCTCGAGCGTGAACTTGTCCGCACCGTCCGGGAAGTGCCCGCAGAAGATCACGGCGTTGGACCACAGGTTCCGGATGACGTTCGCGGTCGCGTTGGCCGACATCGTCGACTTCCAGTTGGGGCCCGACAGGAGCGGGAACCACACGTAGTCCTTGCCCACCTGGCGGCGGGCCTTGCGCAGGAACTGCCCGATGCGCCGTTTCTGCTCCGCCCGGCCGGACGAGTTGATGGTGCCCGGCGCGATCTCGAGGTGCTGGACCCCCACGCCCCACTGGAAGGTGAACGCCAGGATCGTATTCCACACCACGTTCAGCGAGTACGCCGGATTCCACGGCTGGTCTCGCGTCACGCGGACCACGCCGTACCCGACGTCGTCGTCCATCCCGATGATGTTGGTGTAGGTGTGGTGATGGTGGTTGTGGGTGGCCTTCCAGTGCTCGGAGGTGCCCACGATGTCCCACTCCCACGTGGTGGAGTGGACCTCCGGATCGTTCATCCAGTCCCACTGCCCGTGCATCACGTTGTGCCCGAGCTCCATGTTCTCGATGATTTTGCCCGCGCCCAGCATGGCGGTGCCCAGGAGCCAGGCCGGGCGGTACCCGGAGAAGAGGAGAACGACGCGGGCGCCGGAGACGAGGCCGCGCTGGAGCTTGATGGTGTCCTGCACGTATCGGCGGTCGGACTCGCCGAGCGAATCCACGACCTCCTGGCGGATCGCGTCGAGTTCCTCACCGATCGTCTCGACGTCCTCGGCGGAGAGATGGGCGTATTCCTTCACGTCTGATATCGCCATGTATAGACCGTACGGAGCGGGCTGCCGGTTGTCGACCGTTCCGTCGTGACGCCGTGTTAACCGATATCGCGTCCTTCTGTGCCTATGATCCTGTGATGGCACTCGTCGAGATCTCAGGCGTGAACAAACACTTCGGTGACTTCCAGGCGCTCAAGGACATCACCATGTCCATCGATCAGGGAGAGGTCATCGTCGTGATCGGCCCCTCGGGCTCGGGTAAGTCGACGCTGTGCCGCGCGATCAACAGGCTCGAGACCTTCGAATCGGGCTCGATCACGATCGATGGCAAGGAGCTGCCCGAGGAGGGCAAGGCACTCGCCAAGCTCCGCGCGGACGTCGGCATGGTGTTCCAGTCGTTCAACCTGTTCGCCCACAAGACGATCCTCGAGAACGTGACCCTCGGGCCCATCAAGGTGCGCAAACAGTCCAAGGCCGTCGCGGAGAAGCGCGCGATGGAGCTGCTCGAGCGGGTCGGTGTGGAGCACCAGGCGGCCAAGTACCCGGCACAGCTGTCGGGTGGTCAACAGCAGCGCGTGGCCATCGCCCGGTCCCTCGCGATGGACCCCAAGGTCATGCTGTTCGACGAGCCCACCTCCGCCCTGGATCCGGAGATGATCAACGAGGTCCTCGACGTGATGACCGGGCTGGCCAAGTCCGGGATGACCATGGTCGTGGTGACCCACGAGATGGGATTCGCTCGCAAGGCCGCCGACCGCGTCATCTTCATGGCCGACGGGGAACTGGTCGAACAGGCGACCCCCGAGGACTTCTTCACCAATCCGCAGAGCGCGCGTGCGAAGGACTTCCTCTCCAAGATCCTGACCAACTGAGGCGGTTCGGGCCAGTAGTTCCACCCCCACCGACCTCCCATCCCAGAGCCGCATTCCCACAGATCTCCACCCACCCATTTCACGAGGAGCACACATGAACTTCCGACGGATCGGATCGGCCGCAGCGGCGGTCACACTGGCTCTCGGCCTGGCCGCGTGCGGGAACGACGACGGTGGCGAGAACCAGCTCCGGATCGGCATCAAGTACGACCAGCCGGGCCTCGGGCTGAAGGAGGGCAACGACTACACCGGACTCGACGTGGACGTGGCCACCTACGTGGCCGAGAAGCTCGGCACCCCCGCCGAGGACATCGACTGGGTCCAGGCGCCGAGCGCGCAGCGCGAGACCCTCCTCGAGACCGGACAGGTGGACATGATCGTGGCCACCTACTCGATCACCGACTCCCGCAAGGAGAAGGTCGACTTCGCCGGACCGTACTTCATCGCCGGTCAGGACCTGCTGGTCCGCGCGGACGACGACAGCATCACCGGGCCGGAGTCGCTCGACGGCAAGCGCCTGTGCTCGGTCTCCGGGTCGACCTCCGCCCAGAACGTGCAGGAAGAGGTCCCGGGGGTCAACCTCCAGGAGTTCGGCACCTACTCCGAGTGTGTCTCGGCGCTGGTGTCCAACGCGGTCGACGCGCTCACCACGGACGACACGATCCTCGCGGGTTACGCCGCCCAGGACCAGTACCAGGGCCAGCTCAAGGTGGTCGGCTCCCCCTTCTCCGAGGAGCTCTACGGAATCGGTATCCAGAAGGGCGACACGGAGAAGTGCGAGCAGATCAACGAGGCCATCCGCGAGATGATCTCCGACGGCAGCTGGGACACCGCCGTGGAGGAGAACCTCGGGCCGGCCGGCTTCACGCCGGGTGAGGGCAACCCGCCCAACCCGGAAGCATGCGCCTGATCTGACCAGTCATCCCCTCCGCGCCACCGGTGAACGGTGGCG
>NZ_JAALDX010000285.1:5504-15763 GCF_014145095.1 Dietzia sp. SLG310A2-38A2
AGGCCCTCCACACCTCATGACGGAAGGTGGACCATGGGCGATATCTTCGCCGACTATGACGTCCTCGGGGCGGTGTGGGTCACCATTCAGCTCTCGCTGCTCGGGACGGCGGGGGCGATGGTGCTGGGGACGATCATCGCGATCCTGCGGGTCTCCCCGGTGGCCGTCCTCCGGGGACTCGGCACCTCCTACGTCAACATCTTCCGGAACCTGCCGTTGACCCTGCTGATGGTGTTCAGCATCCTGGGGCTGTCCTTCATCCTCCGGTTGTCCGTCTCGGACGACTTCGCCCGCAACGCCTTCTGGTGGGCCGCGATCATGCTCGCCGTCTACCACGCGGCGTACGTCTGCGAGGCCCTGCGCTCCGGCGTCAACACGGTCCCGGTGGGTCAGGCCGAAGCGGCCCGGTCGATCGGACTCGGATTCGGACAGTCGCTGCGCGAGGTGATCCTCCCGCAGGCGTTCCGAGGCTCCATCGCCCCCCTCGGTTCGGTCATCATCGCGCTCATCAAGAACTCGACGGTCGCCGCGGTCATCGGCGTGGGCGACTCGGCGGGTCTGCTCCAGGTGATCACGGAGAACGAGGGTGCGAGCCTGCCGACGTTCTTCTTCTTCGCCATGGTGTTCGTGATCCTCACCCTCCCGATCGGACTCTGGACCACGTCCCTCTCACGGAAGCTGTCGGTGAAGCGATGAGCACCCAGGCCGTCCTGTTCGACGCCCCGGGCCCCAAGGCCCGCCTCCGCCACAGGATCTTCACGGTGATCGGTGCCCTGATCGCCGTCGGCATCGCCTACGTGGTCTACATCCAGTTCGAGGCCGCCGGCCAGCTGCAGGCGTTCATGTGGGAGCCGTTCGTCACCGATCCGGAGGTGTGGACCTCCTACCTGATCCCCGGTCTCAAGGGGACGTTCACCGCGGCAGCCATCTCGATCGTCCTCGCGGTGATCTTCGGGCTGCTCTTCGGCATGGGTCGGCTCTCGCCGTTCGCCCCGCTGCGGTGGTTCTGCAGCGTGATCGTGGAGTTCTTCCGCTCGGTCCCGGTACTGCTGATGATGGTGTTCGCCTACTTCGGGTACTTCGCCACCTCGAACATCGTGCCCAACCAGCACGCGCCGCTGGCCGCGGTGGTTACCGCGCTCACCCTCTACAACGGTGCCGTCATCGCGGAGCTCGTCCGTTCGGGAGTCCACGGTCTGCCCTCGGGGCAGACCGAGGCGGGACTCGCGGTGGGGCTCACCCCGGGGCAGGTGCTGCGCTCGATCCAGCTCCCCCAGGCGCTCACGGCCATGCTCCCGGCTCTCGTCGGCCAACTCGTCGTCGTCCTCAAGGACTCCGCACTGGGGTACGGAATCACCTACCTGGAGCTGCTCAACTGGTCCAAGACCCTCGGCTCCGCCTACGCCAACACCGTTCCCGCGTACATCGTGGCCGGCATCCTCTTCGTGATCATCAACTACACGCTCACCAAGCTCGCCGTCTACCTCGAGGGGCGTCTGAAGAAGCGCCGCGCCAGGGCCTGACCACCGCAGGGCGCGACCCGCGTCAGGACCCGTGCGCAAGAGGGCCCCGCCGGAATCCGATCCGGCGGGGCCCTCGTCCGCTGTGGTGACCTCGTGGGAGGCCGACGGGGTCAGCTCACTTCGGTGGCATCCGGATGCCACCGTCGACGCGCACGGTCTGCGCGTTCATGTAGGGGTTGGTGAGCAGCTCCATGACCATCGACGCCAGCTCGTCGCCCGAGCCGAGGCGCTTGGGGAACAGGACGCTCTCGCCCAGCTTGGCCTTGAACGCCTCCGAGTCGGGGCCCTCGCCGTAGATCGGGGTGTCGATGAGGCCGGGGGCGACGGTGTTGAGGCGGATCCCGGCGGCCGACAGGTCACGGGCGACGGGCAGGGTCAGGCCCACGATGCCGCCCTTGGACGCGGAGTACGCGGCCTGTCCGATCTGTCCGTCGAACGCGGCGACGGACGCCATGTTGACGATCGCGCCCTTCTGACCGTCGTCGTCGGCCTCGCCGCGGGACATGGCCGTGGCGGCCAGTCGAAGCATGTCGAACGAGCCGATGAGGTTGATGTCGATGACCTTGCGGAACGAGTCGATGTCGAAGGCCGAGGCGAACTCGCCGTCCCGGCCGATCGTGCGCTGCGCCCAGCCGATGCCGGCCGAGTTGACCAGGTAGCGCAGCGGACCCAGCTCGAGCGCGGCCTCGACGGCCTTGATGTTGTCCTCGGTCTTGGTCACGTCGACGGCCACGAACACGCCCCCGACCTCGCGTGCGAGGGCCTCGCCCTTCTCGGCGTTGAGGTCGGCGACGACCACCTTCGCACCCTGCGCGGCGAGCTGACGGACGACGGCGGCGCCGATTCCCGACGCACCGCCCGTGACGATTGCACTTGCTCCGGAGATATCCATGGCTGAACCGTAACAAGCGGACGTGATCGAGACGGGCGTCACGGGTCGCTCAGCCGGAAATCACCCGGCCGAACCGTCGACCACCACGTCCCAGCGGATGCCGAACCGATCCCTGACCTGACCGTAGTGGTCGCCCCAGGGTGCCACCTCGAACGGCATCGCCAACTCGCCCCCGCCGTCGGAGACGGTGGCGATGAAGGCGCGGGCCTCGTCGGTGGTGTCGAAGGCGAGCAGGAACGAGTAGACGTCATTGGCGAGCAGGGGCAGGTCCTCGCCCATGTTGTCACCGCCGGTCAGGGTGATGCCCGGAGCCTCCAGCGTCGCGTGCGCGACTGATCCGGGGGGAGGGGTCCCCGGGAAGCCCTCCATCGGCGGCATCTCGGCGTAGGTCATCAGATCGAGTCGACCACCGAAGAGGTCGCGGTAGTACGGGAACGCCTCGGAGGCGTTGCCCGGGAAGGAGATGTAGGGGCTGGACTGCATGGCCATCGCGGATCCTCTCGCGTGCGCGCCCCGGCCCGTGCCTGAGGCGTTCTCCGCATTGTCGACGCTAGCCCGCGCACTTACCGGAGTCACGAGAAAATCCTCTCCGACGTTCCGGCCGCCGACGGGTCGCGGTCCGGGCGGCGGCTATCGCCCGGAGAGCGCGAGGAGTCGCGCGCGGGGGTCTGCACCGATAGGGGCCGCGCGGGCCTCTGCGAGGACGTCGAAGGACCTCATCAGCTCCAGCACCTCACGGGCGTGGTCCAGGCACCACCCGGCCAGTTCGTCCGCCTCGGGTGAGTCCCACGTCGACGGGTCGAGGTCGTGAGCGTGGACGAGCAGTTCGACGATCCGCAGGGCGAGCAGGTCCCGCACGGGGATCTCGGCCAGGCGGTGGGGGACCGGTGCGTCGGCGTCGGGGGCCCTGGCCAGTTCCTTCCGCAGACCGGCGGACGTGCGGTAGAGCGCCGGCACCGGCTTCTCGCCGGCATGGTCCGTGGTGCGGGTCCAGGCGATCTCCGATTCAGGCAGCCGCGGGAAGTAGGCCGCGTACCGCAGCCCGCCACCGAGGACGTGGTTGGCGCAGTCGCGACGGGTCCAGCCGGGGCACGCCTCGCAGTCGCCGTCGAGCCCGCCGGCGAGTGCGCGGCCGAACAGTGCGGTGGCGGCATCGAGGACGGCCAGGTGGGTGTCGGGCAGCGGATTCGTGGTCACGGGAGCTCCTCAGGAATGTCCGGGCCCCACAGTAGGTTGATCGTGTCGTCGTGAACAGCACGTCGCGCACGGCACCGGGCGCGCCCGAACGGGTCGCGTCCGCCAGTCCACCAGAAAGGAACCGCCGCCACCATGAGCCCGCAGACCTCCGGCGCAGCCGAGACCCGGGAGTTCCAGGCCGAGACCCGGCAGCTGCTGGATCTGATGATCCACTCGATCTACTCCAACCCGGACACCTTCCTCCGAGAGGTCATCTCCAACTCCTCCGACGCCCTGGACAAGCTGCGGCTGGCCGCGCTCCAGGACTCCTCGCTGGGGGTCGACACCTCGGACCTGCACATCGAGTTGATCCCCGACGAGCAGGCCCGGACGCTGACGATCCGGGACAACGGCATCGGGATGTCCCGCGACGAGGTGGTGGACCTCATCGGAACGCTCGCCAAGTCGGGCACCGGTCAGATGCGGGAGGCCCTCGCCGCGGCCCGCGCGGCACAGGAGTCGGGCGAGGCCAGCGAGCAGGTCACGGCGGACCTCATCGGCCAGTTCGGCATCGGTTTCTACTCCACGTTCATGGTCGCCGACGCGGTCACGCTGGTCACCCGTAGGGCCGGCGAGACCACGGGCACGCGCTGGACCTCGGGCGGCGAGGGCACCTACACGATCGAGGAGGCCCCCGACGCCCCGCAGGGTACCTCGGTGATCCTGCAGCTCAAGCCCGCCGGCGGGGACGCGGCGCTGCCCGACTACGCCGCGGAGTCCACGCTGCGCCGGGTCGTGCGCACCTACTCGGACTTCATCGCCTGGCCGATCCGCATGGAGGTGGAGCGCCCGGCGCCGGAACCGACGGGGGACGACGACGAGGGCAACGACCCGGGCGCGGAGAACACCCTCACCGAGACCGTCACGCTCAACTCCCAGAAGGCGCTGTGGACGCGGCCCCGCTCCGAGGTGACCGACGAGGAGTACGCCGAGTTCTACCGCCACGTCTCGCACGCGTGGGACGAGCCGCTGGAGACCATCACCCTCAAGGCCGAGGGGACGTTCGAGTACCAGGCACTGCTCTTCCTGCCCACGCAGGTGCCGTTCGACCTCTTCTCCCCGGACACCAAACGCGGAGTTCAACTCTACGTCCGAAGAGTGTTCATCATGGACGACTGCGAGGAACTGGTGCCCCCGTTCCTGCGCTTCGTCAAGGGCATCGTCGACGCCCAGGACCTCTCGCTCAACGTCTCGCGCGAGATCCTGCAGCAGGACCGCCAGATCCGTGCGATCCGCAAGCGCCTGGTCAAGCGGGTGCTGCAGACCATCGAGCAGATCAGGACCGACCGTCCGGAGGAGTTCCGCGCGTTCTGGAAGAACTTCGGCGCGGTCCTCAAGGAGGGCCTGATCTCCGACGTCGACGCCCGAGAGCAACTCCTCGCCGTGAGCACCTTCGCGTCCACCCGCGCAGCCTCCGACGATGCCACCGGGGGCGACGACGACGAGGTGGGCACCACCATCGCCGAGTACACCTCCCGCATGGCCGAGGGGCAGGAGGAGATCTACTACCTCACCGGTACGTCCCGCGCGGCGGTGGAGAACTCCCCGCACCTGGAGGCCTTCCGGGCGCGGGGCGTCGAGGTGCTGGTACTCACCGACCCCGTTGACGAGGTGTGGGTGGACGCGGTCGGCGAGGTCGACGGCAGGCGCCTGCGCTCGGTGGCCAAGGGCGACGTGGACCTGTCCGGTATCGGCTCCCCCGCCGAGGAGGAGAAGGACCAGGCGGATTCCGCGGAGTTCACCGGGCTGCTCGAGTGGTTGGGCGAGGAGCTGTCCGACGAGGTCAAGCAGGTGCGGCTGTCGCAGCGGCTCACCGAGTCCGCGGCATGCATGGTGGGCGACGAGTTCGACATGACCCCGCAGCTCGAGGCCATGTACCGGGCCTCTGGCATGGAGCTGCCCGCGAGCAAGAGGATCCTGGAGCTCAACCCCTCGCATCCTCTGGTCGAGCGGCTGCGGTCGCAGTACTCCGAGGACCCGTCGGCACCGGGCCTCGCGGACACGGCGCGGTTGCTCTCGGGTGCGGCCGTCCTGGCCGAGGGGGGGACGCTCGCCGACCCTGCCGCCTTCGCCAAGCTGCTGGTCGACCGGATCTGACGCCGGCGGTCCCTTCGCCGCCCCGCGGGCACCCGGTTCTGGTCCCGCGGGGCGGTGGTCCTCGGTTCGCGGTCCTCAGTTCGCAGTCGGGTGGGCGGACGGCGTGGTGATCGTGCCCCCGCCCCAGTACCCGCAGGCCACCCCGATCAGGCCGCCCAGCGCGGTCTCCACCGGGGTGTGGTGGCTGATCCGCACCCGTGCCCACGCCACTCCGGGCACCAGAACGAGGAGTCGCCAATAGCCGGGTGAGATCTCGCGGGCGAGCACCGAGACGACACCGGCCAGCACAGCGGTGTGGAACGACACCTTGACGCGGGTGGTGGCCGCGCCGGCGACGCCCAGAGCCACGAGGGCCGCCCGGGTCATCCGTCGTAACTCGACAGGCGCCTCGCGGCGATGTTGGGCCACCATCAGGGTCGCCACCGACCCGGCGATGCCGGCGATGACCAGCGGGCGGTCCTCCCGCCGGGTGACGTGGTGATCGGACAGGGCCTTGCGTCGCACTCGCCAGGCGATCGCAGCCTGGGGTACCACTCCCAGCCCCGCCGCGGTCGCCACGCCCCAGCCTGGCGAGCCCACCCGGTGCCCGAGGTGGAGCGAGCCGGCCGTGAGCACCACCCACGGGGCGAAGACCTCGGTCAGAACCCGCTCCGGAGTAGCCGCCCACGCGTCAGGCGACTGAGCTGCGGCAGCGCACACGGGCGCGTCAGACGACAAGGGACTCAGCCCACAAGAGATTCGGCCAGGCGCAGGGTGGCGGCGTCGAAGAGCACGAGCGTGGCGGCCTCGACGGTGGTCGGGGTGGTGGCGATACTGTCCAGCGCGGTACGGACGGCCTCGTCGCGCGGCCACCCGTAGGCGCCGGCGGAGATGAGTGGGAACGCCACGGTGAGCGCCCCGAGCTCGTCGGCCACGGCGAGGGAGTTGCGGTAGCAGTCGGCCAGCCGCTGGGCGCCGTCCCGCGTACGACCGTGCACCGGCCCGACGGTGTGGATCACCCACCGGGCGGGCAGTTCGCCGGCCCCGGTCGCGACCGCCTGCCCGGTGGGGAGCCCGTCAGGGAACCGGGCGGCGCGCAGTTCCCGGCACTCCCGCAGGACCTCCGGGCCGCCCGAACGGTGGATCGCCCCGTCGACGCCACCGCCTCCCAGCAGTGTGGCGTTGGCGGCATTGACCACCGCGTCCGCCGGCAGTCGGGTGATGTCCCCGTGGTGCAGGAGGACCCGGGCGTGGGTGCTCATCACGACTCCGGACGCGAGATCAGCGGCGGGGAGTAGTCGAGGCGGTCGACGAGCCACATGATCGTGGCCACCTCGCCCACCCAGGCCAGGCTCACGCACCAGCCGGCGAGGACGTCGCTGGGGAAGTGCACCCCGAGATACATGCGGGTCACGCCGACCGCGGGAACGTAGGCGCTGGATCCCGCGATCACCGGGTACCGCCACCCGGTGGGCCACGCGAGCACGCAGGCGCAGCCGGCGAGCGCCGCACTCGCCATGGCGTGCCCGCTGGGGAACGAGTAGCTCTTCTCCTCGACGATGTGGGTGAAGAAGGTGGGACGGTCGCGCCGGTACATCAGTTTGAGGACCGAGTTGATGATGGTGGACCCGACCAGGGACACCGTGAGCAACGCGGCCGGTCGGCGGCTGCCCCGCACGTAGGCCAGGTAGCCGGCGGCGGCGAGCGCGAAGACCGGGACGGCGGTGACGCCGCCGAGTTCGGTGACCGCCCTGACGATCCGCGTGGTGCGCGGGGTGTGCCGCCGGCGCAACCACAGCATGACGGGCCGGTCGAAGGGCAGCTTGGCACCGGAGCTGATCCGCTCGGCCAGTTCGACGAACCCGATGACCGGCAGTGCGAAGCCCGCGAACGCGACGCCGAATATCGCCCAGGTCCCGCGCGGAAGGGGCACCTGGCCCCTGTCGACGATGCTGCCCAGGACCCCGTCCGAGGGGGTCAGTGGGCGCAGGACGTCCTTCGCCGTGGCCAGGGCCCGGGTGCGCCGGGAGGTCGTCGTGCGCGGCATGCCCACACCCTAGGCAAGGTCGCGCAGCGGCGGGGGATCCCCGCGAACAGTGACACCGCGCGCTCCCCGCGGGCCGTGTCTACTGTGGATCGTGTCGACCCGATCAGCGGAGGACGTATGACCCAGACCCGTGTGGAACGAGACCTGCTCGGTGAGAAGGCGGTCCCGGCTGACGCCTATTACGGGATCCACACCGTGAGGGCCGTCGAGAACTTCCCCATCGACTCCACGACCATCAGCGACATCCCGGACTTCATCCGCGGGATGGTCATGGTCAAGAAGGCCGCCGCGTTGGCGAACCTCGAGATGGGCGTACTGGACCCGGACGTCGCGGACGCCATCGTCGGTGCGTGCGACGAGATCCTGCTGGACGGTCGCTGCATGGACCAGTTCCCCTCGTGCGTCTACCAGGGCGGGGCCGGTACCTCGGTGAACATGAATACCAACGAGGTGGTGGCCAACCTCGCGCTGGAGCGGATCGGCCGACCCCGGGGTGCCTACGACGTCATCAGCCCGAACGACGACGTCAACCGTTCGCAGTCCACCAACGACGCCTATCCGACCGGTTTCCGGATCGCCCTGTGGCACTCCCTCGAGCGGCTCGAGCCGGCGATCGTCGCGTTGCGGGAGGCCTTCTACGACAAGTCGGAGGAGTTCCGCGAGGTCCTCAAGATGGGCCGGACGCAGCTGCAGGACGCCGTCCCCATGTCGATGGGCCAGGAGTTCGGTGGGTTCGCGGTGACCCTCGACGAGGAGCTCCACGTACTCGGCGCGGCGGCCCGGATGCTGCTCGACGTGAACCTGGGGGCCACGGCCATCGGCACGGGCGTCAACACGCCGCCCGACTACCGGCGTGCGGTCGTCGAGCACCTGCGGGTGGTGACCGGTCTACCGGTGACCGGGGCGATGAACCTCATCGAGGCGACCAGCGACACCGGCGACTACGTCAACGTCCACGCCGCCCTCAAGCGGACCGCGTCGAAGGTGTCAAAGATCTGCAACGACCTGCGGCTGCTGTCCTCCGGCCCGCGCGCGGGTTTCAACGAGATCAACCTCCCGGAGCTCCAGGCGGGGTCGTCGATCATGCCGGCCAAGGTGAACCCGGTGATTCCCGAGGTGGTCAACCAGGTCTGCTTCAAGGTGATCGGCAACGACGTCACGGTGACGATGGCCGCCGAGGCGGGTCAGCTGCAGCTCAACGTGATGGAGCCCGTGATCGCGCAGGCGATGTTCGAGTCGATCTCCCTGCTCACCAAGGCGATCGAGACGCTCACGGAGAAGTGCGTGCGCGGAATCACGGCCAACGTCGAGGTGGCCCGCCGCAATGTCATGGACTCGATCGGCATCGTCACCTATCTCAACCCGGTGATCGGCCACCACAACGGTGACCTGGTGGGTCGTGAGTGCGCGCGCTCGGGCCGTGGCGTCCGCGAGGTCGTGCTGGAGATGGGCCTGCTCTCGGCGGAGGAGGTCGACGACATCCTGTCCCCCGCGAACCTGCTGCGGCCCCGGTACAAGGGCAAGTCGAGTGGGCAGCTGGCAGCGGCCCCGCCCGACGACCTGTCGGACCCCACCTGAGACGCGGATGGCCCCGACCACCCGAGGGGGTGACCGGGGGTTCTCCGGTGTCGGTGGAGTCGGGTCAGGCGCCGTTCTCGACGGGGCCGACCCGTCCGATGCTGCTCACGGCGAGCTGGCCGATCGAGCTGTCGAACCCGAACGACTGCTCGAGAGCGGCGGTGGAGCCGGAGATGAAGCCGTTGATCGCGGCGGACGAACCGACGGTGAAGTCGAACTGGGCGAAGAAGTCGGCGAGTGCCTTCAACATGGTGTGCCTCCTGGTGGGCATCGGCGCGGTCTGTGCCGCGTGGGCGGACCGTGTGCCCGTCTCTACCTGGTCTATCTGCGGTAGGCGCCGGGACGTTAGCCCCGGAACATGGTGAAACCTGTTACCGCAGCGGCTAACGTCGGGGTATGAGTTCTCCCACCACCCGTGTCGTCGCGGGCCGCCAGATCACGTTCCCGGTCCCTGTCGTCTCCGCCTCGATATCGGGCGCCGCATTCCTGTCGCGGACAGCCGTCGCCCGGCGGCTCATCGCCGCCGGGCCCCAGTCCGCGGTCCTCGATTCCGCGGGGGCCGAGCCGGTGTCCCTCCCGGGTGGCCGTACACCGGTCACGATGATCCACGTCCGTTACCACGACGTCCCGGGCAACGTCCTGGGTGGATACCACGAGGTGGGGTTGGCATTCCAGGTCAAGGTCCCGGGAGTCGGGGTCCAGCAGCACATCCACGAGTTGCCGGTCGACCAGGACTTCACCCTCGCGGCGGGCAACGAACTCTGGGGCTTTCCCAAGTGGAAGGGCGACATGGTCGGGACGGCCGGTGGAGCCCTGGACGACGCTCGGCTGGGAGCCGTCGGGTCCTCGGGAGCCGGTGGCATCGACCTGAAGCTCGACACCCGCCTGGGAGTGCCGCTCCCCGGCC
>NZ_JAALDX010000286.1:0-3619 GCF_014145095.1 Dietzia sp. SLG310A2-38A2
GCCCTGTGAGGCCCCGGCCCGTGAGGGCGGCCCGGTGAGGGCGGCCCGGGAGCCCGGGCCGGGCCGGCGCCCCCTACAGGTTGATCATGTGGCCGCTGACGCCCTCGACGGCCTCCTTCATGGCCTCCGACAGGGTCGGGTGGGTGTGCACGTTGCGTGCCACGTCCTCGGCGGTGAGGTCCCACATCTGCGCCAGGGTCAGCTCGGGCAGCAGCTCGGAGACGTCGGGGCCGATGAGGTGGGCACCGAGCAGTTCGCCGTGCGTCCCGTCGGCCACGACCTTGACGAACCCGACCGCGTGGCCGAGCCCGTGCGCCTTGCCGTTGGCGGAGAAGGGGAACTTGCCCACCTTGACGTCGTAACCCTCGTCTCGGGCCTGGGCCTCGGTCAGCCCGAACGAGGCCACCTGCGGCTGGCAGAACGTGGCGCGCGGCATCATCCGGTAGTCGCCCAGCGTCTGCGTCTGGGCACCTGCCATGGTCTCGGCCGCCACGACTCCCTGCGCCTCGGCCACGTGGGCCAGCTGCAGCTTCGCGGTGACGTCCCCGAGGGCGTAGATGCCCTTGACGTTGGTCCGCATGTTGTCGTCGATGGCGATGGCGCCGCGGTCGGTGAGCTCGACGCCGGTCTTGTCCAGGCCGTAGCCCTCGACCCGGGGCGCGAACCCCACGGCCATCAGCACCTTGTCCACGGTCAGGGTCTGGGACTTGCCCTCCTCACCGTTCTTCTCGACCTCCACCTCCACCGAGTCGCCGTTGTCGGTGACCTTGGTGGTCTTGTGTCCGGTCAGGACCTTCACACCGAGCTTCTTGTAGTGCTTGGCGATCTCCTTGGAGACCTCCTCGTCCTCGTTCGGCAGGAGACGGTCCATGAACTCGACGATCGTCACCTCGACGCCGTAGTTGGACATGACGTAGGCGAACTCCATGCCGATGGCCCCGGCGCCGACGATCACGACGGAGTCCGGCAACTCGCGGGAGAGGATCTGGTCCTCGTAGTCCACCACGTTCTCGCTCAGCTCGATCCCGGGCAACGTCTTGACCACGGAACCGGTGGCGATGATGCAGTTGTCGAACGTGTACGAGGTGCCGTCGACCTCGATCGTCTTGTCATCGGTGAAGGTACCGAAGCCGTCGATCTCGGTGATCTTGTTCTTCTTCATGAGGAAGTGGACACCCTTGACGATGTTGTCCGAGACCTTGCGGCTCCGGTCGTGGGCCACCCCGTAGTCGAAGGAGACGTCTCCGGAGATCCCGAACGTCTTGGCGTCACGCAGCACCGTGTTGGCCAGCTCGGCGTTGCGCAGCAGCGCCTTCGAGGGGATGCACCCGACGTTGAGGCACACACCGCCCCAGTACTTCTCCTCGATCACGGCCACCTTGAGGCCGAGCTGCGAGGCGCGGATCGCGGCGACGTAGCCACCGGGGCCCGCGCCGAGGACGATGAGGTCGTAATGAGTGTCAGCCACGACACACAGGGTAGCGCTCCCGACGGCCTCCGAGCGGCGGAGCGGCGCGGAACCCCACCCGAAATGAGCGTCGCCGCCTCCTCCCGGGGGGAGGGGCGGCGACGGTGCCCGACTGGGGTGCGCTCAGGACAGGTTGCCCAGGACCGACTTGAGAGCCGAGGCGACGATGTCGCCGATGGTCTCGGCGATCATGTCGGTGATGTTGCCGGTGGCGCTGCCGCCGCTGAGCGAACCGGACTCGCCGGAACCGGTGCTGAGGATGTCGGTGAGGGAATCCATTGTGTATCTCCGTTTATCGAGTGCATTCCCGAAGACTTCGAGAATGGCCGGGTCAGGCGACCCCTGCATGGCGTTGATGGTACTGATGCTACGCCCCGGTAACAAGAGCCTGTGGATTTCTTACACCGGTTCAGTTGCCGACGGGCCGCACACGGCATCATCGGGGCATGAACTCATCCGCGTCGCCCGACCCGTTCCTGCATCTCGAGGACGTCGACTCCGCCGGCGCCCTCGAGTGGGTCCGGGAACGGAGCGACCGGACCGCGGCGGAGCTCGCCTCCGGGCCGGAGGCCGAGACCGCGTACGCCCGGGCCCTGGAGATCCTCGACGCCTCGGACCGCATCGCCTGGCCGGTCCTGCGCGGCAGCCACGCCTACACCCTCTGGCGGGACGCCGACCATCCCCGTGGCCTGTGGCGACGGGTGCCGTGGTCCGTGCTCTCGCGTGGCGCCCCGGGAGTCGACCACCCGGCCTGGGAGACCCTGGTGGACGTGGACGCCCTGGCCGCCGAGGAGGGGGTCAACTGGGTCTACTCGGGCACGGTGGTCCGGCGCCCCGCGGACGACAGGGCGCTCATCCGCCTGTCCCGCGGGGGCGCGGACGCGGTGGAGGTCCGGGAGTTCGACCTGACCGCCCGCCGCTTCGTCCCGGGGTCCGAGGGCGGGTTCCGGCTGTCCGAGGCCAAGAGCTCGGCGTCCTGGGTGGACCGGGACACCCTGCTGCTGTCCTCGCCGCTGGACGCCGACGGCTCGGACGCCACCGATTCCGGGTACCCCCGCCTGGCGAGGCTGTGGCGTCGCGGGACCGACCCGCTCAGCACACCGGTGATCTTCTCCGGGCGGTCGGAGGACGTGGCGGTGGGCGCCGCGTACGACCTCACCTCGGGCCGGTACACGGCCAGTCGCGCCCCCGACTTCCACACCTCCGAGGAGTGGTTCTGGTCCCCGGGGGTCGACCCCGCGACCACCGCGCCCCACCGGTTGCCGGTCCCCGAGGACTGCCGGGTGGATTCGTGCGGGGACTGGCTGCTGCTGCGCCCGCGCACCGACCTCGAGGTCGCCGGCCGGACCCACGCCGGCGGTTCGATCCTGGTGCTGCCGTGGGCCGCGATCGACGCCGACCCCGCGCGGCTGCCCGAGCCCGTCGTCCTGTTCTCCCCCACCCCCTCCACCACGGTCGAGGACGTGACCTGGGGCCGGGGGCGGATCCTGCTGACGATCCTCGACGACACCGAGTCCCGGCTCGAGGCGTACGCGATCCCCGACTTCGCGGACGGGGCCTGGGAGTCCCGTCCCGTCGAGGGACTGCCGGACCACGTGTCGGTGGACGTGCTGTCCTGCGACCGTCTGTCCGGTCGGGGCGGGTCTCAGGGCGGGGTGGACGACGACGAGAGCCCCCACCCCGACGACGCCGTCCTCGCTGTGTCCGGTCCGGTCGTCCCGCCCTCGCTGGTGCTGCTGCGCGCGGACGGCTCCACCACGACGCTCGGGTCCACCCCCGACCGTTTCGACACCACCGGCATCGAGGTCACCCGGCACACGGCGGTCAGCGACGACGGCACCCGCGTGCCCTACACCGTGATGCGTGGCCCCGGCCCCGACGGGCCCAGGCCCACCATCCTCTACGGCTACGGCGGCTTCGAGGTGTCCATGCGGCCGTCGTACGCGGCGCTGCGGGGGGCGCTCTGGCTCACCGGTGGCGGCGTCTACGTGGTCGCGGGGATCCGCGGTGGGGGCGAGTACGGGCCCTCATGGCACAAGTCCGCCGTCCGCGAGAACCGCCCCCGCGCGTTCGAGGACTTCGCGGCCGTCGCCCGGGCCCTCGTCGCCACGGGGGTCACCACCCGCGACCAGCTGGGCGCGACCGGCGGGA
>NZ_JAALDX010000286.1:3696-12947 GCF_014145095.1 Dietzia sp. SLG310A2-38A2
CACCCGCTACCCGGAACTGTTCGGCGCGCTCGCGATCGCGGTCCCGCTCCTGGACATGCGGCGCTACCATCTGCTGCTCGCCGGCGCGTCCTGGATGGCCGAGTACGGCGACCCCGACTCCGCGGACTGGGACGACTTCCTGGGCGCGTACTCGCCGTACCAGCACGTCCGGCCGGCCTCGGAGGGCCGGTACCCGCCGGTCCTCATGACCACCTCGACCCGTGACGACCGTGTGCACCCGGGACACGCCCGCAAGATGACGGCCGCGCTCGAGGCCGCGGGTCACGAGGTGGCGTACTACGAGAACGTCGAGGGCGGACACGCCGGCGCTGCGGACAACTCGCAGGAGGCCCGGAAAGCGGTTCTCACGTACGAGTTCTTCAGGCGTCGGCTCCCTCGTCGTCGTCCCGCGACGGACTGAGCGCCACCTCCCGGTCCATCCACGCCAGCACCCGGGTGACCACCTCGGTGGGCTTGCGCGCCCACGTGTTGTGGCCGAGCGCCTCCGGCTCCACCTCGAGGCTCGTCCGGGCGGCGGGCAGCATCGCCAGCAGGCCACGGGCCGCGCTCTCGGGGGCGAGGGGGTCCTCGGCGATGACCACCGAGAGCGCCGGGACCGTGACGCGGGCCAGGCCCGCCCGGTAGTCGAGGTCGGCGCGCGCCGGCTGCATGTCGCCCCGGGCCGCGAGGCGGGACCAGTCACTGATGCGATCGGCCGGGATCTTCCCACTCGCGCCGAAGAACTGTCCCGGCACGTGTCCCGCCAGCCACCCGATGGTGGGGAGAAGGATCGAGCCCAACCGCAGTCGTCGGCCCAGGGCCCGGGGATATCCGCGGTGGAACGGGGACTGCGCCGCCACCGCCACCAGGCCCACCACTCGGGGGTCGTGCCGCGCCAGGTGGTAGACGCCGATCTGGGCGCCCATGCTGTGGCCCAGCAGCACCACGCTCCGCGTCCCGAGCTCGCGCTGCATCGCGTCCAGCGCCAGCGGGACGTCCTCGGCGGCGCTCTCGTGGTATCCCGCTGCTCCCCCACCGCGACCGATGCGGTGGGTGCTCTCGCCCTGGCCCCGCAGTTCCGTGATCGCCACGTCCACGCCCTCGGCGGCCAGCGCGCGCGCCAGCGGGAGGTAGTACCGGGCGCCGACGGCGATGCCGGGCAGAACCAGAACGGCGGGCCTATCGGCGTCCCGCGCATCGGCGTCCACCATCAGTAGCGGACTCGTGCTGCCGTCCGCGTGCCGGAGCTCGGTCCGCCGCGGGTCGTCGGTCTTGGTCATGCGTACAGTTTGCCAGCGGCCCACCACCGGAGTGCAGTCAGAGTGCAAAGGTGGCCCGCGGGTAGGTCTGCGCGTTGATCCGGAGCGCGATGGCGTAGCGACCCGGGTAGTACCGGCGCGTCGACCGGTTCCGGAAGTCGTGTGATCCCCGGACGATCGAGCGGCCCCCCGCGTCGACCCGCTTCCGACCGAGTGAGAAGACCTTGACCCGTTCACCACCGCGCGCGTCAGGGAAGTGCAGGACATAGCTGAGCAGCAGGGACGCGCGCCCGTCCGCTCGATTGTCGACAGCCGTTCGGAAGTGCACCGTGGGGCCGGTCGTCGCCGCGCTCAGCTCGACCTCCAGCGGTGCCACGAGGAGCTCGATGGGCGGGTACCCCAGAATCTCCAGTGCCCGGGCGTCACCGTCCTTGAGCACCGTCCGCAGTGCGTGGCGCGTCGTGCTCGCGACGTGCGTGCCTCCGCCGCGTTGCCACCCCAGCGCTATGTCGACAGCGGTGTCCGGATCAGACCTGCTGTGATCGTTGACGTGGTTGGCGACCGATCGGCGAACCTCCTCCCGAGGGTCGTCGTAGAGGGCATCGAGAACCGGGCGGGTCAGCGCCGGGTCCGCCATCACCTCGGGCAGCCGTGCGGCCCACGGCAACAGGGGTCGGCTGCCCTCCGAGGCGAGTCTGCGGACCTGCCAGTCAGGGGCCGTGGTCCACTGGGTCATGACCGACAGTGCGCGAGGGAGATCGTGGCGCAGCAGGGGCCGGACGGCGAACTCCGAGGTGAACCGGTGCGTGAGGTCGCCCAGGAGCCCCATCGACTCATCGAACGCGCCCGTGGTACCGCGGTCTATCGCCGTAGTCGCGAGGGCCAACCCAACCGGCCACAGCTTCCACCCTCGGCTGTCCGGGTCCTCGTGCAGCGCCTTCACCACACCGGCCATGCGTGTGTAGTCGCCGCCGATATCGGTCATCACGCCCTCCGCGAGCGATCGAGCGCGCGCGCTCAGAGTCAGCGTAGACAGCCTCTCGGCCGCAAGGCGGGTGGCGGACAGCGAGATGCTGGGGTCGACCCGCGACAGGGCGGCGATGAGCTCTCTCGCCTCAGCAGGCCCGAGGAGTTCGTCCGCGGTAGGCACCTGATCACCCGGCGTCGGGGTGCTGCAGTGTGCGCTGGCGGAGCCTGGTCGCGCGGGCGCGGGTGCCACACCGCACCGTGCACCAACTCTGGTCGCGCCTACCGGGCATGAAGAACATCCCACACCCCGGCGCCGGACACCGTCGCACCAACCGGGTTCGGGCGTTCGGATCCCCGACCGTACGAAGCGTCTCGCGGGCCACTCGACCGGCCGCGTCCCCGGTCAGTTCAACCGCCTGCAGGTGACCTGCTCGATCCACGGCGAACGTCAACGGAGCACCCGCCGCAAGCGCGTTGAGTCGCAGGCGCGTCTCCTCCGGCATCGGAACCGCCCTGTCCGCGGCGTCCAATGCGGACCGGACGTCACCGCGTAGTTCCACCAGCTCGGCGAGCGGCATACCGGCCAGTTGTGGATCGTGGACCTTCTGCCGCCACACCGCCAGCGTCTCGCCGGCGGCGAGTAGATCGATGTGCCCAGACCCGGGTTGACGGGGATCGTCGATCACGACGGTGTTGGCGATCGCCAACACCGAGTTCTCATCGATCCACGGCATCTCGAACAGGTCGCTTTGCATCTCCACAGCATAACGCACTGCACGTCCAAAGCCGTGATACGGTCATAACGGTTTCAACTCCTGAATCCGTTACCTATCAAGGAGGGTCCTCATGCCTGTTGTCGAGTTCGTCCGATTCGAATCCACCGATGAGGTGGGGCTCGTCGAACACCGGGATCGGCTCATCGAGCTGCTGCGCGAGCAATACCGGGAGGACTTCGTCCACGCCTCGCTTGCGCGGTGCGACGACGGCTCGTTCCTGGAACTGATCACATGGGCGTCGGCCGACGCGGCCCATCGCGCCGCCTCGGAAATGCCCGGCGACCCCCGGGCCGCCGGATTCTTCACCCGAATCGGCACCGTGCGCGAGATGGGCCACGCCGAACTTCTCCACCACGCCTGAGGAGACTCGGACGCGGACACGCGGCCCCGTCACACGAGAACGGACCCCGCCCCACTCGGATGGTGGGACGGGGTCCGTCGGAGCCGGGACCCGAGGGTGCCGGTGCGTCAGCCGATCAGATCGGGCCGTAGCGCGCGTTCATGGCCTGGGCCATCATGGGCCAGGACTGCTTGAGATCGTCCTCCCAGTAGCCCCACGAGTGTGTGCCGTTGGGCGCGAAGTCGAACTGGGCCGGGACCTGCAGCTCACCCAGACGGCGGGCGAGGTTGGCCGTGCAGTACTGCGTGGCCGCCTCGATGATGCCTCCGACGATCGCCTGGTTGGCGAGGGCCGGGATGCTGTTGCGCAGTCGCCAGTTCTCCAGCGACTCGTGCGGGCCGGGCAAGCCGTTGCCGGTGGAGATGAACATGGCCGGCAGCGTGCCGTTGTCGCGCTGGGCGACGAACTTGTGCGCCTGGGCGACCGGGTCGTTGGCCACCCAGCCCGGACCCGGGTAGGGGCCCCACATGTTGTCGAGGTTCGCGCCGCCACGCATGCCGGTGACGATGTTGATGAACTGGTAGCCGATCGGGGTCGACGTCTCGGCACAACCCGAGTACGAGCCGATGGCCTGGAACCGGCCCGGGTGGTTCTGGGCGATCGTCAGGACCGACGTGGCGGTCATCGAGATCGCGGCGAGGCTGCGCTTGCGGTTCGGGTAGTTTCCGCCGTACCGGCCCTCGAAGAGGTTCGGGAGCTCCTGGGCGAGGTAGGTCTCGAACGCCATCGGGCGGTCGGTCTCGCGGGCGTAGCGGGTCTGGACGTTGGGATCGTGACGCTGCCAGTCCGTGTAGTAGGAGAAGGCACCACCGATCGGGGTGACGGTCCAGACGTCCTTGTCGGCCATGAAGGCCTTGACGTCCGACTGCGCCTGCCAGGTGGCCGAATCCTCGCCGCCACCGGCGCCGTTGACCAGGTAGAGCACTGGCGCCCCGGCGTTACCGTCGCGCGGGCGCTGCACGATGTTCGGGACCTCGATGGCCATCTTGTCCGACCACACCGACACGATCAGTCGACCGTCGGGAAGCTGGGTCTCGACGACCTTGTTCTGGGCGGTCGCCTTGGTGTACTGGATGTTGCCGCCCTGGGCCTGTGCCGTGCCCGTGGCAACGACGGGGACCATGGCCGCGGCGATGGCCGCTGCGGCGACCTTGGTACCCAACCTGCCGCTCTTGACTGAACGCATATTCCGACGCCTAACCTTCTCGTTGTTCACAGACGGACCCGGGCAGACCCTCGCTTGACAGCTAACCCGATTCCCAGTAGTCACACAAGTCCCACTAAGCACACTCCCGGGAGCATGCCTACAGGACCGAGTCTTGCGCCCGCCGGGCACCATCCGAGGATTCCATACCCGGGTGGCCCGCCGGTAACCGCGGAACCACCCTTGCGGCTCACGTCAACATTATCGACGCTACCCAGCCGCCTGTTACCGATATGAACAAATTCCTATACACCCCTCGCGGCGCGGGTGCGGGCACCACACCGGACGCGACACGGGAAAGGGCCCCGGGCACGGCCCGGGGCCCTTTCTCGATCAGCTGTACGACTCAGGCCATGAAGCCGGCGTCGAAGGCCTTCTGGAAGTCGCCACCGGCGAAGTAGCCGATACCCTTGACGACGTTGTTGACGGCGCCGAGCAGGCCGCCCGCGAGGTCGACGAGGCCCTTCGGGCCGAGCAGCTCGCCGACGGAACCGAGGTCGATACCCATGCTGTACTCCTAGAGAGAGGTGTGGTCCGGACAGATCCGGGCCGAGATGATTTTCGGGGGGTCGGCTGCTTTACGCCGCAGCCGGGGCGTTGCGCCGGAGCGCGATGACCGAAGCCGATCAGAGGCCGCTGACGTCGACGTCGCCGCCGCCGAGGCTCCCGAGCGCGCCCAGCGCGTCGAGGGTGCCCTCACCCGTGAGCGAACCCGTGAAGCTGACCGCTCCGTCGATGAGGTTCTTGACCGCGGTGAGTGCGGCGCTGATGGCGCTGAAGTCAGGCATGTGTATCTCCCTTTGAAAGTGGTGCCCCGGCTCATGGGGCCAGGGTCAGATTAGTCTGAGCGGCGCCGAAGTCAATTGTGACCTACGTCTCTGCGGCTGCGCGGTGCCACATATGCAACTCAGAGCATCCATTGTGGTGCAGATCACGGATGCGAGGAAATCCTAACACCCGCACGTAGCTGGGCAAATACCCTTCAAGCATTGACTTAATTAAGAACGTGAGCATTACCTCACGAATCGCGATCCGCCTCGACCCCGTCTGGTTACCTTTAGGTCGATAAACATTCATCTAGACAAGCGCCCACAACAGAGCAGTGCGGCCCGCGCGAGGGAGATCGCGCGGGCCGCACCGGTGCGCCGGGGGCATGGCCGCCCCCGGCAGGTTCAGGTCATCACATCATGAAGCCGCCGGCGAAGGCCTCCTCGAAGTCGCCTCCGGTGAAGTAGGCGAGGCCGGAGAAGAGGTCTCCGAAGGCGCCGAGGAAGTCGTTGACATAGCCGAGGGCGCCGCTGACGCCGGCGAGGGATCCGAACTCGGGGAAGAACATGGTGTGCTCCTGGGTCTGCTGGGTGGTTATCTCTGGAGGTGGACTCTGGGATCAGTCGGCACTGATGCTCGACACGGCCTCGAAGAAGTCGTTCATGCCCCCCTCGCCTCCCAGCGACCCGGTGAATGTGACGACGGCTCCGAGGATGTCGGTGATGCCTCCGAAGAGGTCGGACAGCTGACTGAAGTCGGGCATGGTGTTCTCCGTTCTCGTGCGTTCACGGCACCCTTCGAGGCGCCTGAGAGTGACTCTAAAAAGGACACATGTCCACCACAAGAGACGAAACCGCACCTTAACCGCAGATCACAGGCAATTTACGCGACGCAATCAAGATGACGATCCTGTTACGGACCGGCCCCCGCCCCGCAGCGGGCGACCAGCCTGGATACACCATCCGGCAGCACCGCAAAAGGCCGTGGCCCGCACCGGAGTTCTCCGGTGCGGGCCACGGCCCGGCTGTCTACGTGGACTGGGTCAGAAGCCCATGCCACCCATCTCGTCGCCACCCGGCATCGCCTGACCGGCGGGCTCGGGCTTGTCGGCCACGACGGCCTCGGTGGTGAGGAAGAGCGCCGCGATGGAGGCGGCGTTCTGCAGCGCGGACCGGGTCACCTTGACCGGATCGTTGATGCCGACCTCCAGCAGGTCCTCGTACTCGCCGGTGGCGGCGTTGAGGCCCTGGGCGCCCGGGAGGCTGCGGACCTTCTCCGCCACGACGCCCGGCTCGAGGCCGGCGTTGAAGGCGATCTGCTTGAGCGGGGCGCTCAGCGCGAACTTGACGATCTTCGCGCCGGTGGCCTCCTCGCCCTCGAGGGACAGACCGTCGATGGCGACCTCGGACTTGACCAGGGCGACGCCGCCGCCGGCGACGATGCCCTCCTCGACCGCGGCCTTGGCGTTGCGGACCGCGTCCTCGATGCGGTGCTTGCGCTCCTTGAGCTCGACCTCGGTGGCCGCGCCCGCCTTGATCACGGCGACGCCGCCGGCGAGCTTGGCGAGGCGCTCCTGGAGCTTCTCACGGTCGTAGTCCGAGTCGGAGTTCTCGATCTCGGCACGGATCTGGTTGACCCGTCCCTCGATCTGACCCTGATCGCCCGCGCCCTCGACGATGGTGGTCTCGTCCTTGGTCACGACGACCTTGCGCGCCTTGCCCAGCATGGAGATGTCGGCGGTCTCGAGCGAGAGGCCGACCTCCTCGGAGATGACCTGGCCACCGGTGAGGATCGCGATGTCCTGCAGCATGGCCTTGCGACGGTCACCGAAGCCCGGAGCCTTGACGGCGACGGACTTGAAGGTGCCGCGGATCTTGTTCACGACGAGCGTGGACAGGGCCTCGCCCTCGACGTCCTCGGCGATGATCAGCAGGGACTTGCCCTCGCCGATGACCTTCTCCAGCAGCGGGAGGAGGTCCTTGACGGTGGAGACCTTGCCCGAGACCAGCAGGACGTACGGATCCTCCATGACCGCCTCCTGGCGCTCCGGATCCGTCATGAAGTACTGCGAGATGTAGCCCTTGTCGAAGCGCATACCCTCGGTGAGCTCGAGATCCAGGCCGAAGGTCTGCGACTCCTCGACCGTGATCACGCCCTCCTTGCCGACCTTGTCCATGGCCTGGGCGATGAGCTCGCCGATCGCCGGGTCGGCGGCGGAGATGCCGGCGGTCGCAGCGATCTGCTCCTTGGTCTCGATCTCCTTGGCGGAGGCGATCAGGTGCGCGGTGACGGCCTCGACGGCCTTCTCGATGCCGCGCTTGATGCCCATGGGGTTGGCACCGGCGGCCACGTTGCGCAGTCCTTCACGCACGAGCGCCTGGGCCAGGACGGTGGCGGTGGTGGTTCCGTCGCCCGCGACGTCGTCGGTCTTCTTGGCGACCTCCTTGACGAGCTCCGCACCGATCTTCTCGTACGGGTCCTCGAGCTCGATCTCCTTGGCGATGGAGACGCCGTCGTTGGTGATCGTGGGGGCGCCCCACTTCTTCTCCAGCACGACGTTGCGACCCTTGGGGCCGAGCGTGACCTTGACGGCGTCGGCGAGCTGGTTGAGACCGCTCTCCAAGCCGCGACGGGCCTCTTCATCGAACGCGATCATCTTTGCCATTGGGTGAATCATCCTCCGGGAGTGGGGTGACACGTATGTGGTCGGCGTCGGCGCCCGCGACGGACGGTGCGGACCGTGTCAGATCCGCGCCTCACCTTGCGACCTCAGTTCAGGTTCCTACTGGCACTCAGGGTAGCCGAGTGCCAACCGCTTTTCTAGCACTCGCCCCCCACGAGTGCAAAGGGTGCGCCCCGGCGTTCGCGACGGGCGAACGACACGCACGGCCGTGCCCGGTCCCCTACCATCGAGACGCCATCACGCCCGTCCACGTTGGAAGGCCCTTCATGCCCACCGAGTCCGCGCCCGTCGGCGCCATTGAGAGTTCGATCGAGATCGACGCCCCGCCGGCCCGGGTATGGGAGGTCGTCTCCGAGGTCCGCAACGCCCCCCAGTGGAGCAGCCAGGCGCACAAGGTCGTCGCCCTCGGTGGCCGCACGACCGCCGGGACGTGGGCGCTCAACATCAACAAGCGCGGCCCGCTCTTCTGGCCCACCACCAGCCGTGTCGTCGAGTTCGAGCCCGGCCGCAGGTTCGCCAACCGCATCACCGAGAACACCACCATCTGGGCCTTCGAGCTCGAGCCCACCGCCGATGGCGGCACCCGGCTCACCGAACGCCGTGAGGTGCCGAGCGGCCTGACCTTCATCTCCAGGTTCCTCACCGACAAGGTGTTCGGCGGCCAGCCCTCGTTCACCAGGGAACTGGACAGGGGCGTGTCGACCTCCCTGAAGCGGATCAAGGCCCTCGTCGAGCAGGGCTGACCGACATGGCCGGGGTGGGCGTGGTCGCGGCGGCCCGGACCGGGCTCTCGACGATCCTCGCGGGCTCCCTCGTGGCGGCGCTCACCGGGTGCGCACTCTGGTCCGACGACACGGACCCGGCCGCCCCCGACCGCGAGGAACCCGGCCCCACCCTGGCCGCGGGCCCACCACCCGGTGACTGGCAGGACGTCCGCAGCCCGACCGGCCTGGTCTACTCCGTCCCGCCGGAGTGGGAGCTGGGCGATCCGTTCGGCTCCCCCGCCCCCGGCGACCCGGACGTCCCGCAGGACCCGGGATCGGACTGGGGGTCGGGGTTCGTCACCACGGCCAACGCGATCGCCGATCGCGGGTACTGTGCCGCGTCCGGGCTGTCGTTCCGCACCCTGGCCGGCATCAGCACGGTGCTCCCGGGCGACGCCCGCGACCAGGCCGAGTCCGCCTCCCGCGCA
>NZ_JAALDX010000287.1 GCF_014145095.1 Dietzia sp. SLG310A2-38A2
ACGAGCCGCCAGCAGCGGGTGTCCACCTCGCTCATCGCGCCGCACGACATGACCGCCTTCGCGCTGGTCTCCGGCGACCACAACCCCATCCACGTCTCCGACACCGCGGCCGACCTCGCCGGCCTGGGCGGCGTGATCGTCCACGGGATGTGGCTCTCGGCCGCCGCGCAGCACGCGGTCCAGGCCTCGGACGGGAAGACCCCCGCCCTGCGGATCGCCGGCTGGACCGCCCGTATGCTCGCCCCGGTCCGACCGGGCGACCACATCAAGGTCCGTGCCGTCCAGACCGGCCGTCTCGCCGGCGGCCAGGTCCTCGAGGTCACGTGCACGGTCGACGGTGCCACCGTCATGGCCGCCACCGCCCTGACCGAGGCCCCGCGCACCGTCTACGCCTTCCCCGGCCAGGGCATCCAGGCCAAGGGGATGGGCATGGAGGGACGCACCCGCTGCCCGGCCGCCCGCGAGATCTGGGACCGCGCCGACGCGCACACCCGCGAGGCCCTCGGCTTCTCCATCCTCGCGCTGGTCCGTGAGAACCCGACCGAGGTGACCGTCCGTGGCACCGTCCACCGGCATCCCGACGGCGTGCTCTACCTCACCCAGTTCACCCAGGTCGCGATGGCCTGCCTCGCGGTGGCGCAGCGCGCCGAGCTCGAGGCCGACGGGTTGTTCATCGACGGCGCCTACTTCGCCGGCCACTCGATCGGCGAGTACGACGCCCTGGCCGCCATCTCCGGCACGCTGGAGCTCGAGCCGCTGTTGGAGATCGTCTTCCAGCGCGGAGCGACCATGCACGAGCTCGTCCCGCGTGATTCCGAGGGGCGGTCCGACTACCGGATGGCCGCGATCCGGCCGTCGCAGATGGGGATCAGCGACGACGAGGTCGTGGACTGGGTGGCCGCAGTGGCTGAAGACTCAGGTGAGTTCATCGAGATCGTCAACTACAACCTGGCGGGCTCGCAGTACGCGCTCGCCGGCACCGTCGCGGGCTGCAAGGCACTGGAGAAGGCCGTCGAGCGCGAGCTCGAGCGGTCCGGGGGCAAGAACGCCTTCATCCTGGTGCCCGGCATCGACGTTCCTTTCCACTCCACCGTCCTGCGCGGCGGCGTCCCGGACTTCCGGGCCACCCTCGACGCGCTGATCCCGCACGACATCGACATCTCGGTGCTCGTGGGCCGCTACATCCCCAACCTGGTGCCGCGCCTGTTCAGCCTTGAGCGGTCCTTCGTGCAGGAGATCGCCGACCTCGTGCCGGCCGAGTCCCTTACCGAGGTCCTGGCCGACTGGGACTCCTGGTCCGCCACGCCGACGCGCCTGGGCCGCCTCCTGCTGGTGGAGCTGCTGGCCTGGCAGTTTGCCAGCCCGGTCCGCTGGATCGAGACCCAGGAGCTGCTCTTCACGCCCGTCGAGCGCGGCGGACTCGGCATCGAGTGCTTTGTCGAGGTCGGTGTGGCGAACGCCCCGACCGTGGCGAACCTCGCCTCCAAGACCCTCGACCTGCCCACGCACCGCGGCCCCCGCGCCCAGGTGCTCAACGTCGAGCGCGACTCGGCGACGTTGTACGGCACCCTGCCGCCCAGCGTGGAGGTCGACGACGACGACTCGGTGGACGCCACCGAGTCCGCCACCGGCTCGACCAACACCGCGGCCGCCGACCAGGCGGCCCCCACAGACCCCGCACCGGCCGTCAATACCCCCGGCACGGCCGGTGCGGACCGATCCACCACCCCGGCAGCCGCCGAGGCCGCCCCCGGGGCTCCCCGCCCGGACGACCTGGAATTCGGCGCCCCCGCGGCCACCCGCATGCTGGTGGCGCTGCGCACCAAGGTCCGTCCCGAGCAGATCGCGCCCGGTGACTCCATCGA
>NZ_JAALDX010000288.1 GCF_014145095.1 Dietzia sp. SLG310A2-38A2
GGCTCGGCGACCCGGTGCCGGTCGGCGACCCGGTGCCGGCCGATGACCCTGTACCGCTCGACGACCCCCGTGTCCGCGTGCGCCACTCGACGATGGCGTCCGCGATGAGGTCACCGAGGACCTCCGACACGTGCGCCGGTTCCTCCAGCATCACCATGTGTCCGGCACCGGGGACCACCACGAACTCCGCGTCCGGCAGTGCCTCGGCGATGTCCACCGAGCGGTCCAGGGGGGTGAGCAGATCGCGGTCACCGCACAACACCGTGGTGCGTACGTCCCGGAGCACGGGCATGGCCGCCGTCTCGTCGTGCCGGGTCAGGGTCTCGAAGAAGTTCGCGATGGTCAGCACGTCCGTCGAGGCGATGAGCTTGTCCACGAACCTGGCGACGGTCGGGCTCATCTTGGCCGGGTCGCCGAACGATCCGCCGTAGATGAACGGGGAGATGATCGCCCCGAGGGCTTTGCGGCTGCTGGTGAACACCGCAGGGGTGCGGCCGGCGAGGCCCACGAATCTGCTGACGGCCCTGCTGTCGAGGACGGCACCCAGGCCCGACTCCGACAGTTCCGCCATCGCCGTGGCGACCAGTCCCACGCCCAACACGCGCTCGCGGACCGCCTCCTCGTGGCGGACGGCGTAGCCCAGGACCGACATGCCCCCCATGGAGTGTCCGATCGCCACGATCGGGCCCGTCGGTGCCGTGGCCGAGATCACCGAATTGAGGTCGGACGCCAGCTGGGCGATGGTCGAGTTGTCGCGCGAGCTCTTGCCGCTGAGTCCGTGACCTCTCTGGTCGTAGAAGACCAACCGGACCTCGGAACCGAAGCGGTCCTGGAGATGGCGGCGCTGGAAGTGCCAGGAATCCATCGAGAGCGTGTATCCGTGGGCGAACACGACGGTCATCGGCGCATCGGTCGGTCCGGCCTCACGCACCGCGAGCGGGACACCGTCCGAGGCGGCGACCATCGAACCCCGGTCGACCCCGAGTTCCCACATGTCCTCGCCGGCCCACGGGTCGCCTGCCCGTCGTCCCGGGAGGAGCGTGCCCACGGATCCGATCGTCGCGGCACCGAGGGCGCTCAGACCCGCCGCGAGACCGCCCGGAGCCCGGATCTGCTCGTCGACGGCCTCGACGGCCTCGGCGTCCCGGCTCGCCCCGCCCACCAGTTCGGGTGACCTGACCTCGACGGGCTCCCCCGCGGCCGACCGGGAGGGACGGCGGGGCCACCGCAGTCGGGGCAACGATCTCCGGCGATCGGCCGCATCGTCTTCTCCACTCATAGTGAACCCTCCCTCTGACCACCGGGGGCGTGGCGGGCCCCGAGAACGTGATGGCGCACCGCTCGGCCGCGGACGGCGGTGACGACCTCGTAGTGGATGGTCCCCAGGGTTCGCGCCCACTCGGCCGCGGTCGGGCCGCCGTCGGAACCGTTGCCGAACAGGATGGCGGTGTCCCCCGCCCGCACCGTGTCGCCCGGGTCGGGGCCCAGGTCCACGACGAACTGGTCCATGCAGACACGTCCGACGTTCGGGTACCGACGCCCGTTGACAGCCACGTCGAGCCTGCCCGACAGCAGGCGCCACACCCCGTCGGCGTACCCCGCCGCCACGAGCGCCACGGTGGTGTCCTGCGGGGCGTGCCACGTGTGCCCGTAGCTCACCCCCTGACCGGCTGCGATGCGTTTGACCATCAGGACCTCGGCGGAGAACGTCATCGCCGGGACCAGATCCGCCTCGAGACCGTCGACCGGATTGAGCCCGTAGAGGGCGATTCCGGGGCGGACCATCTCGAACCCGTCGTCCGGGCGGGTCAGGGTGGCCGCGGAGTTGGCGTGGTGGTTGATCGGGCACTCCACCCCGCGGGCGCGGGCCTGCGCCACGCAGGCGTGCAGACGGTCGACCTGCTGGTCGATCACCGGGTTGCCCGGATCGTCGGCGTGCGCGAAGTGCGCCATCAGCCCGGTCACCTCGATGAGGCCCTCGTCGGAGGCGGCGACGAGCCGGCCGAGCAGGGCGGGCCACTCGTCGAGGGTGATGCCGGAGCGGGCGAGCCCGGTGTCGATCTTGGGGGTCACCCTGGCGCGGCGTCCGGTCCGGCGGGCGGCGTCGAGCACGGTGTCGAGGT